>CABUTS010000005.1 GCA_902494515.1 uncultured Muribaculaceae bacterium
AAAATTAACGAAAGTACGCCTTTTTTCCAAAATTATTGGAAATAATTGGAAATAAAGGAGAATGATTGAACACTATTTGCATTTAAAACCTTATATTTGCAGGAGTAACCTCCACACACAAACTTCTCACTTATGAAAACTTCAAGCCTCAGCAAGATAATGGGTGCCGCAATGGTGGCAGCCGCCATTTCGTGCGCCCCCGAAGCAAACGCCCAGTATTCCAATGCCGCCAACCAGCTGTCAAACATTCTCAGCCCTATCCTCTCCGGGTCCGGCGCCTACAAAGGCTTTGTGGAAGTGATGGGGGTGGCCGGTATCGGCAACAACCGGCTGAATCATGTTGAAATCACCACCTCGCAGGGCTACCAGTACAATTCCTGGTTCTACATGGGCGCCGGTATGGGTATCGACATCGTCAAGAGCGATAACGGCAAGGAGGACCACGACAACGGCGAGCCCCGTTTCGACCCCGGGTACAATTACCCCGACTCCCCGCGCTACGGTCGGAAGGAGACGGGCGTCATGCTCCCAATCTTCACCGACTTCCGCTTTGACATCGCCACGGGCAGCAACCCCGGCTCGTCGTCGCTGTTCATCGACCTTCGTCTGGGTGCCTCCTGGCTGCTGGGCAATCACTATATGGCCACCCAGAATTCCTGGCTGCGCACGAACACTCAGTTCTACTTCCGTCCGTCGATAGGTCTGCGCATACCGACCTCGTCGCAGAACCCGAAACAGGCCATCAGCATCGGCGCCTCCTACCTGCTTCTGACCTCCGACAGCGCCTACTCCTGGAACTACGACAACCCGACCTTCTCCGCCATCGGTGTCGGAATATCCTATCAGTGGTAAACCAATCTTTTGCTCCGCAAAAACAATTAAAACACCTGATTATCAAATGATTAACCCCGAAAGGCTGCCAATTGGCAGCCTTTCGGGGTTTTATAGGGGGCGGAGTATTTTAGCTATCTTAGCTATCTTAGCTACTTTAGCTATCTTAGCTATTTTAGCTAATTTAGCTATCATAGCTACTTTAGCGACCTTAGCTTAGCTATTGGACTTCTGCGTCAGGCCTGGCGGGAGAAGCGGGCGGCGAGGCGGGCGAAGATTTCCGGCATGTTCATCAATACCGGGTAGCAGACTCCGTCGGAGCAAACTTCCCGGAGCTTCCGGAGCTGCTCGTCATAGGCCTCGAAATCCGCTATCGGAGTGCGGGCCACGCCGCTGTCCATGGCGGCTTTCGCCACGGCTGCGGAGACGTTTTCCAGCAGCCGCGGATCCATCGGTTTCGGCAGGATGTACTCCGGTCCGAAGCCGAGGTCAGGGTTCTTGTATGCCTCCTTGATGACCGGGGGAACGGGCTGATGAGCCAGTCGGGCGATGGCCTTGGCGGCAGCTAATTTCATCTCCTCGTTGATGGTGGAGGCGCCGCTGTCGAGGGCGCCGCGGAAGATGTACGGGAAGCCGAGAACATTGTTGATCTGGTTGGGATAATCGCTGCGGCCGGTGGCGAAAATCAGGTCGTCGCGGGTCTTCAGCGCGAGGTCGCGGTCGATCTCCGGGTCGGGATTCGCCAGGGCGAAAACCACAGGCCGCGGGGCCATGGACTGAAGCATCTCCGGGGTCAGCACATCCTTCACCGAAAGGCCGAGGAACACATCGGCGCCGACCATCGCCTCCTCGAGGGTGCGAAGGTCGGTGCGGCTGGTGGCGAACTCCCGTTTCTGCGGGGTGAGATTCTCCCGGTCGGCTCGGATCACACCCTTACTGTCAACCATCACGATATTGTCGAGACGCACGCCGAGAGCGTTGTAAAGCCGCGTGCAGGAGATGGCTGCGGCGCCGGCACCGTTGACAACCAGACGCACATCCTCGATGCGCTTGCCCTGGATTTCGAGAGCGTTCAGCAGCGCGGCGCCGGAGATGATGGCGGTGCCGTGCTGGTCGTCGTGCATCACCGGAATGTCGAGCTCGTCGCGCAGACGCGTCTCGATTTCGAAGCACTCCGGAGCCTTGATATCCTCGAGGTTGATGCCGCCGAAAGTCGGGCCGAGAGCCCTGACAATCTCCACGAACTTCTTCGGGTCCTTCTCGTTGATTTCGATGTCGAAGCAGTCAATACCGGCGAAGATTTTGAACAGGAGAGCCTTCCCCTCCATCACCGGCTTGCCGGCCTCCGGGCCGATATCGCCGAGACCCAGAACGGCCGTGCCGTTGGAAATCACAGCCACGAGATTCCCGCGGTTGGTGTAGTCCCAGACCTTCCGCCGGTCGTCCTTGATCTCCAGACAGGGATAAGCCACGCCGGGGGAATAGGCCAGCGACAGGTCGCCGGGAGAACTGTAAGGTTTCGTCGGTATCACTTCAATCTTGCCGGGTTTCGGATAGCGGTGGTAATCCAGCGCCATTTTTTTCAGCATTTTATCCATTGTGCGTTGCTTTTAAACTCAAGTTATCAAGTTATAAACAATCCGGGGTCCGAAAAGTTGCATGGCGACAAAATGGTTTGCCCGGCGGTAAAATGGGGTGGCCACCGGTAAAATTGTTTGCCCGGCCTGAATGGGAATCGTCCATTCAAACCGGGCAAACCATTGGAGAATTTCCCTATCGGATTAAATCAGATTTCACCGGATTAAACCGGATCAAATCGGATGATATCGGATCAATAGGAAATCAGGGAGGTGACTTCGGCGTCGGCGGGGAGGTTGGCGCGACCGTTGAGAGCGGAGAGCTCGATGATGAAGTTCACGTAGATTTTTTTGGGGTGCATGGACTTCACGAGTTCGTAGGCAGCAGCCATGGTGCCACCGGTAGCGAGGACGTCGTCGTGGATAACAACCACGTCGTCTTCAGTGATGGCGTCGGCGTGGATCTCGATGGTGTCGGTGCCGTACTCCTTTTCGTAGGTTTTCTGGACGGTAACAGCGGGGAGCTTTCCAGGCTTACGGGCGGGGACGAAACCGGCGCCCAGTTCGAAGGCGAGAATTGAACCGCCGATGAAGCCGCGGGACTCGATGCCGACGACTTTGGTGATACCCTTGTCGCGGTAAAGCTGGCCGAGGTCCCAGCCGATGATGTGGAGGGCGCGGGGATCCTTGAAGGCGGTGGTGAGGTCTTTGAAGAGGATGCCCTTGGTGGGGAAATCCTGCACGTCGCGGATTTTAGATTTGATGTATTCCATTATGAGAAATATTTTGTATTTGCTTTATAAATTACTGAGATGGCGGAAATTGCAATTGTTCCACGTGGAACAAACATTTTTGGTTCGATTGCCGGGAGGAAATCTACTGCCGGAGTGGTTTCACCTGCCGGAGAGCAGAAGAAGGATGTTAATGTCGGCGGGGGAGACTCCCGGGATGCGGGAGGCCTGCCCGACGGTGACGGGACGGATGCGGGAGAGTTTCTGGCGCGCTTCGATCGACAGGGACTGAATGGCGTTGTAGTCGAATCGGTCGCCGAGGGGTACGGCTTCCAGTCGGCGGAGCTTTTCGGCCAACTGTGCTTCGCGACGGATATAGCCGCCGTATTTGACCAGCACTTCCGCGGCTTCGGTAATCTCCTCCCGGCGGTCGGCGGGGAGCGAATCGAGTTCGCGGCGCAGCGGCTCGATCACCGCGGCGAGGAGTTTCAATGTCAACGCCGGGCGGAGCAGTAGAGCTACAAGTTTGCAACCCTCCTTGAGCGGAGCAAGGGGGAAACCGTTGGGGTGCGGCATCTCCACGTTGGGAACCGGGCAGCCGAGTTCGGCAAGCTGCCCGGGGGTGAGCGCCTCGATCGCAGCGTTAATGATGGCGGGTTTCACGGAGAAGTTCTCCAGAAACGCAATCAGTTTGTCGCGCAGTCGGCGCTTTTCGATCATCAGCTGATAGCGCTCGTCGGTAGCCAGACCGATGGCATGGCCGCGCTCGGTGAGACGCATATCGGCATCATCCTGGCGCAACAGAATTCTGTATTCCGCACGCGAAGTAAACATACGGTAGGGTTCATCGACACCCTTAGTCACGAGGTCGTCGACCAGCACTCCGATGTAGGCTTCGTCGCGGGCGAGGGTGAATGGCTCCTTCCCTTTCACCTTCAGCGCGGCGTTCACTCCGGCGAGAAGCCCCTGCCCTGCCGCCTCCTCATAGCCGGTGGTACCGTTGATCTGGCCGGCGAAAAAGAGACCGTCGATGAGCTTTGTCTCGAGGGTATGGCGGAGCTGCGTGGGGTCGAAAAAGTCATATTCGATGGCGTAACCGGGACGCAGAATCTGCACGTTCTCGAACGCCGGTATGGTCTTCAGGGCCTCGAGCTGGATGTTGATCGGCAGCGAGGATGAGAAGCCGTTGAGGTAGTATTCGGTGGTCGTCTCCCCTTCCGGTTCGAGGAAAAGCTGATGCTCGGTCTTGTCGGGGAAGGTGACGATTTTGGTTTCGATCGAAGGGCAGTAGCGTGGACCGATGCTCTGAATCTGCCCGTTGTAGAGGGGGGAATCCGGGAGTCCGCGGCGGAGCACCTCGTGGGTGGTCTCGTTGGTGTAGACCAGCCAGCAGCGGCGCTGTTTCAGCCGGCGCTGTTCCTGCGGAAGATATGAGAAATGGTGGAAATCCTCCTCGAGGGGCTGCTCCACGGTCTTCGACCAGTCGATGGTGCGGCCATCAATGCGGACCGGGGTTCCGGTCTTCATCCGCTGGACGTTGAAGCCGGCCTCGAGAAGTTGCTGCGAAAGACCTACCGAGGCAGGCTCGGCGGTGCGCCCGCCGGGAATCTGCGTGCGGCCGATATGCATCAGACCGTTCAGGAATGTGCCGTTGGCGAGCACCACGGTCTTCGCCCGGAATTCAACGCCGAGGTTGGTGACCACCCCGGCAACCCGGAGTTTCGGAGCGGAGGACGAGGAAGCCTCCGCTGAATCCGCGGCTTTCTCAGAACCTGCGGCGTCGGCAGCGGAATCACCCCCGGTGGAAACAGGCTCCAGAATGAGGCGCTTGACATCATCCTGCCACATCGAGAGGTTGGGGGTGTTCTCGAGGATTTCGCGCCAGGTGGCGGAGAACTTCATGCGGTCGCTCTGCGAACGGGGACTCCACATCGCGGGACCCTTGGAGCGGTTGAGCATACGGAACTGGATTGCCGAGCGGTCGGTGACAATCCCCATCTGACCGCCGAGGGCGTCGATCTCCCGTACAATCTGACCCTTCGCGATACCGCCGACAGCCGGGTTGCAGCTCATCTGGGCGATTTTGTTGAGGTCGATGGTGATCAGGAGTGTCTGCGCCCCGAGGCGCGCCGCGGCAGCCACCGCTTCGCAACCGGCGTGACCCGCGCCAACTACAATGACATCGTAATCAAACTTCATCGCAGAGGGGATTTATTTCGCGTCTGACGGCCCGCAAGCCTTCGGAGCATCAGTGGAACATTTCATGCTGTCATAAAGCGCCAGAGCCTCGTTTTCGTGGGCTTCCATGATTTCCCGCTCCCCGGGACCCTTGTCGTTGATGCCGCAGAGGTGCAGCACACCGTGGACCACGACGCGCAGGAGCTCGCGCTCGTAGGGAGCGCCGACCATCTCGGCGTTGGTGCGGACAGTGTCGAGGGAGATCACCATGTCGCCGCGCAAGAGTTTGCCGCGGCAATAGTCGAAGGTGATGATATCGGTGTAGTAATCATGTTGGAGGAACTCGCGGTTGACGGCGAGAATTTTCTCGTCGCCACAGAAGAGATAGCTGAGCTCGCCGAGTATCCGGCCGTGCCTCTCCCCTACCCTACCGAGCCACTGTCCGACAAAATTTTTGTCGAAGTCCGGCATCGGGGTGTCGCCGTCAGTCATCCATTGGATTCTTTCAGTCATAGCAAATCTGATTTGTCAGCCGCCCGGTTTCGGAATCAGTCAAAACCGAACGCAAATAACTTGCAAATATACTAATTTTTTCCATACAAATCAACACCGAAATTTTTGACGCCGAATTTGCCACATTTCAATTTTTCAGCGATTTTTTCCGAGCACAGCCGTAGTACACCACAATTCGCTGGTTCTCAACACATTAAACAAAATCAGCGCCCCACAAGAGGCGCTGAGAATCAAATATTTAGAATTTCACGATCGGTTGCACGCGAATATGCGCGTCTCGCGGGCTCAAAATTCCGCAGGGTCTGGGACAAAATTCCGCGGGGGCAAAATTTCAGGAAGTTTTCACCATCGAGAGGAACGGGGCCGGAACCGGAGTTTCGAAGTCCATCAGCTTGCGGGTGATGGGATGAACGAAGCGGAGGGTCATGGCGTGAAGGGCGAGCCGGCCGATGGGCGAGGTCTTGGCGCCGTACTTGCGGTCGCCGACAATCGGGTGACCGATCTCCTTCATGTGAACGCGGATCTGATTTTTGCGGCCGGTTTCGAGCGAGACCTCGAGGAGGGTGTAACCGTTGCCGGCTTCGATGGTCTTATAGCGGGTGAGGGCCGGTTTGCCGACGTTGGGGTCTTCGGTGACGTAAACGATGTGCTGGGCGTTTTCGGCGAGGAGTCCGCGCACCTCCCCTTCCGGAGGAACGACTTTCCCTTCGACCACGCAGACATACTGGCGGCGGAGCACCATGTTGTTCCAGTTGTGCTGGAGCGCCTCCTTGGCTTCGATGGATTTTGCGAAGACCATCAGGCCGGAGGTGTGCTGGTCGAGGCGGTGCACGATGAAGAGTTTGTTGCGGGGGTCCTTGGTTTTGAGGTACTCGCGGAGGATGGAGTATGCGGTGCCTTCGTGGACCTTGTCAGTGCCCATGGAGAGGAGGCCGTAGCCTTTGTTCACAACAAGGATGTCGTCGTCCTCATAGACGAGTTTCAGACGGCGGTTGTAGAAGACCACGAAGGGTCGGGAGAGGTTTACGCTTACGGTCGAACCGGGTTTGAGGGGCTGGTCGAACTGGGTGGTGACTTCGCCGTCGACCATCACCTGGTTGTATTTGAGGAGTTCCTTTACGCCGGTGCGCTTGCGGTCGGGCATGGCGGCGAATAGGAATTCGAGGAGTTTGGCGTCCCCGGTGACGGGGAAGTTCTGGACGATGTCGGGACGGAAGCGGTTGCGTTCGGCGCCGGGTTTGGCGCCCTTGAAAATCTTAGCCATAGTTTCATTTCTAAACCTCGCTGAAGCTCGGCGCATCCTTGCCTTCGCTAAAGCTCGGCGCATGCACAAAAATTTTTGCGAGGGAGCAGGAGCTTAAGGGAGGGAGGGGGGAGCTTAAAGGGGAGGAGGGGGGAGCTTCAGAGGAGGGGGTTGGAGGGGTTGAGGACGTTGAGGTCGGTGGGTGAGGAGATGCCGGCGACGTCGCCGCGGTGGGAGTATTGCCAGATGGTCCAGCGGAGGTTGCCGGGGTCGGTTTCAAGAGGGGGGTCGGAGAAGGAGGAAATCCAGAGGGGAAGGGTGTCGAAGTTCCCTTCGATCAGCCGGTGGTAGCCCTGGATGTTGGTGTAGATAATCGGCTTGTAGCCTTCGGCAAGGAGGGCCGATGTCATGGCTCTGAGGCGCTCTACAATCAAGGCTGTGGCGTGGCCGTCGGGGTTTCCCCAGTCCTCCACGTCGATGGCCGGGGGGAGCGAGAAACGGCGTCCGCGGAGGGCTCTCATGAAGTTCAGCGCCTGGAGTTCGCCGTCGGTGTCGTAGCGGAAAAAGTGGTAGGCACCCGTCGGGAGTCCCGAGCTGATGGCCCCCCGGGCGTTGCGCACGAAGTGCGGGTCGAGGTAGTCGGTTCCCTCCGTGGCCTTGATATACATGAAGGAAACGTCAGCTTCCTCGGAGGCGACGCGATTGAAATCCACGTCGCCGTTGTGGTGCGAGATGTCGATTCCGCGGTCGGTGTAGATCGTGCGGTCGGGCTGCGCTCCCTCTGCAAACCAGCGGTCGTAAGCCTTTATTCCCAACTCCGCGACAAGCAGAATCAGAATCACAGCAGCGACTGTTTTGAGCCAGGTATGCACGGGTCAGGAGGGGTTTGTTCAACGTTTATTCAGCAGTGGACGGAGGAGCTTCGCGAGGGCGAAAACCAGCGCCATGACAATCACAATCAGGGCCGAGGCGGGGACGTCGATATAGGCGCCGAGGAAGAGTCCGGCCACCGAACTGACGGCCGAAATCACCACCGACAGGAGCATCATCCCGCGGAAACGGTGGCTGAAAACCTCGGCTGTGAGCTGCGGCAGCGAGAACATCGACATCAGCAGCATGATGCCCACCAGGCGGATGGTCAGCACGATGCAGACGGCCACCAGGAGGATCATAACGGTGTTGACCATCCTCACCGGCAGGTGGCAGACTCGGGCGAAATCGGCGTCGAACGCACAGGCGATGATCTGGTCGTATTTCCATAGGAAGAAGGCTGCGAGCAGCGCGAGGTATACGGCGAAAATCCAGAGGTCGGTGCGCGAGATGGTCAGGATGTTGCCGAACAGGAAGCTGTTCAGCTCCGGGACGTAGCCGGGGGTCAGAAACACGAACACCACCCCGACGGCCATCCCGACGGCCCAGACCACCGCGATTGCGGAGTCCTCGCGCACGCGCTGGCGCGCCGACAGCCATTCCACCCCGAGGGCCGAGGCTATGGCGAACACTCCGGCGAGCAGCATGGGGTTCCAGCCGAGGTAACAGCCGAGGCCGAGGCCGCCGAAGCAGGAGTGGGTGATACCGCCCGAGATCGCAACCATGCGGCGGGTGACGATGTAGGTCCCCACCATGGCCGCGGCCACGGAAATCAGCAGCACGCCGATAATAGCATTTATGAAAAACTGGTAGCTAAGCAAAAGCACAGATTTTTGAAGTTAGATCGCGCGTTCCCGCGCGATGACAGAACCGGTCCGACACATCCGAAACATCAGCTGCCGCGCTCACGGCTGGAGCAGGGGGTCCTTGCGGGCTTCGGCCACGATCATCAGAAGTTCGTCGCGGACTTCGGTGGGAAGGTTGATGCCGCGGAGCTGGATGGAGCGCCCCCAGGGGGCGATGTCGGTGGGGAGGAGGGTCAGAAGAATGTCGCGGAATTCCTCGATTTCCTCGGGTTCGTAGGAGTCGGGCTGACGGCCGGCGAAGCGGTCGAGTTCCTCGTCGTCGAAGTATTCGATTTCCTCGCTGACGGAGGCCAGCAGGGAGTCTTTCTCGCAGGTGATATGCATGCCGCAGCAGGCGTCGGAGTCGATTTCGATGTCGGACTTCACCGCTTCCCCGGCGGGGGCTTCAGCGGTGGCCGCAGCCGTAGTTTCAGCCGGAGCCGGGGCGGGGACCTCGGTCTTGTCGGCAGCCGCAGCGGGGGTTTCAGCGGCCTCGACCGGGGATTGGTCAGACTTTTCCTCAGGCTTGTGAAGCAGGAATAAAATCAGCCCGACAACAATCAGTGCAGCAAGTATTATTAAAGCCGGAATCATTGAATTCGGATTTATTCAGGGTCTTTTTCAGGGTCTTTTTCAGGTTGATATTCCCCGGCGGTGAAGCCGAGGCTGCGGAGGGCATCCCAGTAACCGGGATAGGATTTGGCGACACATTCGGGGTCGCGCAGGAGGATGCCGGGGATATATGCGGCGACGGGAGCGAGAGCCATGGCCAGACGGTGGTCGCCTCGCGGGTCGAACACCGGCATGGTCAGTATCGGATGGCGCTTCCCCTCCCATTCCAGGCCGAAGTCGCGGATTTTCTGAATCTGCACACCTACGCGCTCCATCTCCTCGACGAGGGCCTGCAGGCGGTCGCTCTCCTTGATTGCAAGGGAGTGTAGCCCGACGAAACGGAACGGCACACCGAGCATGCAGCAAGTGACTGTCAGCGCCGGAGCCAGGTCGGGGTAGTCGGCAAGGTCGAGATCCAGGCGGCCGTAGACTTCGGGTGACGGGGTGAGGCTGACGGCCCCCTCAATCGGGTTTTCATCCTCGTCCTCGCCGGGGTTGGTCACCACGCCGAGGCACTCGAAAAACTCAGCCGCACGGGCGTCGCCCTGGATCGATTCCTTGGGGAGCGGAAGGTTGCGGAGGGAAATCCACCCGGCGGTCAGGGCGCCGACTTCAAGCCAGAAGGCTGCGCCGGACCAGTCCCCTTCGATGGGCTGTTCGCGGGGCACATAGCCGCCTGTTTCAACCTCAACGGAGAGGGGCGCAAGATCCACCCCGGCTCCCTGGCGGCGCATCATTTCGGCCGTCATCCTGATGTACGGGAGCGAGGAGGGCTCGCCGTCGAAGCTGATCTTCAGCGGGGCGGACATCGTCGGGGCCACGAGCATCAGGGCGGAGATGTATTGCGAGGAGACTGTCGGGTCGATGGTCAGCGCGCCGCCGGAGAGCTGCCTCCCCTCGATTTTCAGCGGAGCGAATCCCTCTTCGCCGAGATACCCGATCTCAGCACCGAGCTGCCGCAGGGCGTCGACGAAGATTTTCACCGGGCGTCTGCGCAGGCCGGGGTCGCCGTCAAGGATGGCGTTCACACCGGGGCGGGCAGCACAGAAAGCGGTCAGGAACCGCAGGGCGGTGCCGGATTCCCCTAAGTTCAGGCGCGTTTCCTCACCCTTTGAGGCTTTGAGCAGCAGCTCGAGAGCTGTCTGCATCACGTAAACGTCGCGACAGTCCTCGCCTGCGGGGAGCTCCGGGGGAAACTTCGCGCCCGGGGTCAGCGCGGCGAGCATCAATGCTCTGTTGAGCATCGACTTGGAATATGGCATGGTCAGAGACCCATTTTCTATGAGCTCTTCCGGGGGGTAAATTCGGTAAATCATCTGGGGAGTTGAGGAGTTGAGGAGTTGAGGAGTTGAGGAGTTGAGGAGTTGAGGAGTTTAGGAGGGAGAGGTTTAGGAGTTTAGGGAGGTTCAGGGCTTCCTGACGGCGTCGCGGAGGGCTTTCAGGGCTTCGACGAGGCAGCAGCGGGGGGTTGCGACGTTCACTCGCATGAAGCCGTGGCCCTGGGCGCCGAACATTTCGCCGTCGTTGAGCGCAAGATGGGCCTTGCGGACTACAAGGTCAACAAGTTCTTCGTGCGAGAGGTTCAGTTTGCGGAAGTCCATCCACACCAGGAAGGAGGCCTCAGGCTCCACCATCCCGACCTCCGGCAGATTTTCGGCAAGGAAGTCGCGGACCACCTTGATGTTGGTCTGGATGTAGCTCATGGCCTCGGCGAGCCAGCGCGAACCGTTGCGGTAGGCGGCTTCGGTGCCGATGGTCGAAACGAATGTCGGGGAGGAGAACTCATTCACCTCCAGCCATTCGTAGAAATCCCTGCGGAGCTCCGGGTTCTTGACCACGCACCACGACGACACCAGGCCGGGGATGTTGAAGGTCTTGGAGGGGGCGCCGAAGGTCACAGCCACGGCGGCGCAGTCGTCGCTGCAGGCCGCGAAGGGGTAGTGAGGCTTGTCGTAGAGCACCAGGTCGCCGTGGATTTCGTCGGAAATCACGGTCACGCCACCTTCGCGGCAGATGCGGCCTACCTCGGCGAGGGTCTCCTTGTCCCACTGGATTCCGATGGGGTTGTGGGGGTTGCAGAGGATCATCATCCGGGGATGTTCCTCCTTCACCAGGCGTTCCAGCTCCTCGAGATTCATAGTGTAGCGTTCGCCGTCGAAAACCAGCGGATTCTCGACTACCAGGCGCTTGTTACCCTCGATCACACGCTTGAAGGGGTGATAGACAGGGGGCTGAATCAGGATTTTGTCGCCCGGACGGGAGAAGAAGTTCACGGCGTAGCCTATACCCTTCACGACTCCGGGAACAAAGGTCAGCTCCTCGCGGGTGACGGCGAAGTGGTGGCGCTGCCCGAGCCAGTCGATGATCGACTGCCAGTAGCTGTCGGGCACGGCGGCGTAGCCGTAGATCGGATGGTCTATGCGGCGGCGCAGCGCGTCGGTGATCTCGGGACAGACGGCGAAGTCCATGTCCGCGATCCAGAGGGGGAGGAGGTCGTCGCGGCCGAAGAGCTCGCGGAGCTCGCTGAATTTGGCGCAGCCCGACCCGTGGCGGTCAATTATCTGATCAAATTCGTACATATTCGATTGGTTTATGGCGGTTTACACTCGATTCATAAGTCACATCCGGAACATCCGGCGCATCAGTATCTGAACGACGACCCGCCCAGAAACTCGCGCAGCAGCGACGTCGGCGGGATGGACTTCTCCCCTATCGGCTCGAAGTAACTCAGGAAGCGCCGCAGACGGTAGGCCTCGGCGTATTCCATGACGTCGTTGGGAACGTGGCGCAGTATCTCCTCGCCGTAGTCCTTCATCACGCCGAGCTCGAAAATCAGCGAGGAGTTGAAGGTGGAATCGGCGTTCTCCTGATAAGGGAATATCCATTTCTCCTCGCCGCGGCGCACTGACTGCCAGCGGCGGATGGTCTCCACGGCGGAGGTTCCGCGGTATTTATGGTCGCGGATAATCCGGCGCAGCAGACGGTTGTCGGTGGTCGGAATCCAGTTGTGGTCATCGATGGAGAGGGTTGTGAGCGCCGAAACATATACGCGGTATTTCAGCTTCTCGTCGATGGACTTCGTTAGCTCCGGATTAAGTCCGTGGATACCCTCCATGAGCAGAATCGAGCCGGGCTTGAGCTGCAGCGTGTCGCCGCGGTATTCGCGCGCGCCGGTCTCGAAGTTGTAGGTCGGCATCTTCACCTCCCTGCCGGCGAGCAGCGCCTCGAGGTCGCGGTTGAACTGCTCGAGGTCCAGGGCATAGAGCGATTCGTAATCGTAGTCCCCCTTCTCGTCGCGCGGGGTGTGCTCCCTGTCTACGAAGTAGTTGTCGAGCGAGATCATCTCGGGATGAAGGAGGTTGGTGAGCAGGTAGATGGCCAGACGCTTGGTGGTTGTGGTCTTGCCGGAAGATGAAGGACCGGCCACGAGCACCACCCGGGCGCCCCCCTCGCGGTAGCGCGCGGCGATGTCGTCGGCGATGTCGGAAATCTTCTTGTCGTGAAGCGCCTCGGCTACGTTGATGAGCTGCTCGGCGCGGTTATCGATTACCGCCTTGTTGAGCTGGGCCACATTCCCCACACCGATGATGCGGTTGAAACGGAGCGATTCGTTGAAGGCATCGTACATCTTCTCCTGCCGGGTTTCCTTCGATAGCACCGCCGGGTTGTGGCGGTCCGGCCCGAAGAGCAGGAAACCCTTCTTATAAGGCTTCAGGGCAAAGAGGTCGATGACACCGGTCGAGGGGGCCAGGGCGCCGTAATAGCTGTCCATCACATCGTCGAGCTTGTAGACGGTGGTGTATAGCACGTGGAGCGTGTCGAGCAGGGCTACCTTGTCCATTAGCTCCTCCTCGCGGAAACGCTCCCTGATGTCCGACGAGAGGCGCTCCTTGCGGCGGAAGGGAAGATTGCGGTCGCGGAGCTCCTCCATGGCAGCCGTGAGCTGCCCGAGCATGGCGGCATCCACAGCCACCGGACGCTCCACACCGTCGGTCTCCGTGCGGAACAGGCGGCAGTAATACCCCCCGGCAATGGAGTGCACGATCCGCAGGCGCACCTTCGGCAGCGTCTTGTAGACCGCGTAATACAGCATCATGCAGAGCGAACGCACATAAACCCTCGACCCCGACGGGGAATTCCGGTCGAGGTAAAGAACCTTCTTCGGGGCGAACACCTGGAACTGCAGGGGCTCATTCTTGTTGTTCACCAGCGCACAAATCGGAGGAAACTCCAGATTCAGACGCTCCACACCGATAGTATCGGCAAGCTCCAGAAGGGACTCGCCGCCGCGAACAGGCACATATTCGCCCGTATTGTCGCAGTAAATTTTCATTAAATCGCTCATCGCTGACAAAGTTACGACTTTCCCCGCAAATTCGCAACACTTCCCCCCACCCAAATTATCCCTCTGTTAGTTATAGCAGTCCCCGACTCCCCCTGTCTGCCAGGATGGCCAGCTAATAGCCCCCGGGTGCTCAGCTAATAGCCCCCCTCCCCTGCCTGCCGGATGGTCAGCTAATAGCCTCGCTCCCCTGCCAGATGGATGGTCAGCCAGCAGCCCCGCTCCCCAACAAACATAACGGAAAAACAATTATTTATCTTGACGGGGCGATAATCTCAGGATTTATGTCTAACTTTGTGCATCACATCGAAGCCAGACGGGTGAGCTGGATAGGTTGGCTGGAGGGCTGAGGTGTGATGGAGTATTTGAAAGGTATTTGCTATGGCACTGAATTATATTTGGGCGGCGTTCTTTGTGGTGGCGTTCGCAGTGGCGGTTTACAGGTCGATTTTCTGCGGCGACGTGAGCGTGTGGGGCGACATGATGTCCTCGACGTTTTCGTCGGCGGGGACGGCGTTCGAGATTTCGCTGGGGCTGACGGGTGTGCTGTCGCTCTGGCTGGGTCTGATGAAAATCGGCGAACGGGCCGGGGTCATCGGCTTTTTCGGGCGTCTGATATCGCCGCTGTTCTGCCGTCTGTTTCCGGGGGTGCCGAAGGATCACCCGGCGATGGGCTCGATTTTCATGAACGTTTCGGCCAATATGCTCGGGCTTGACAACGCCGCGACACCGTTAGGTCTCAAGGCGATGCAGGAGCTGCAGACCCTCAACAAAGAGAAAGATACAGCCACCGACGCCATGATTATGTTCCTGGTTCTCAACGCTTCAGGACTCTGTTTCATCCCGATTTCCATCATGATGTACCGTGCGCAGGCGGGAGCCGCGAACCCCACGGACGTGTTCCTGCCGATTCTGTTGGCAACATTCATCGCCACTCTGGTGGGCATCGTGGCGCTCTGTCTGAAGCAGCGCATCCGACTGCTCGACCCGGTGCTGCTGACTTGGCTCGGAGGGATGATGGCCATTATCGGCCTGACCGTATGGTGCTTCACAGGGATGGAGGGGAAAGAGGTGGAGCGGATCAGCTCCACGGTAGCCAATTCGCTGCTCTGCCTGGTGATCGTGACCTTTATTTTCGCAGGACTATGGAAGCGCCTGAACGTCTACGAAACCTTCATCGAGGGGGCCAAGGAGGGGTTCAAAACCGCCGTAACGATTATCCCCTACTTAGTGGCTATTTTAGTGGCAATCGGGATGTTCCGCGCCTCCGGGGCGATGGATGTCATCACCCAGTGGACCACCGCCGCTGTGGCGGCCTGCGGACTCGACACCGAGTGGGTGGAAGCGCTACCGACGGCGCTGATGAAGCCGCTGAGCGGCAGCGGGTCGCGCGGCCTGATGGTAGACCTGATGACCACCCACGGCGCCGACGCCTTCGTTGCGAAGGTTTCGGCAGCAATCCAGGGGTCTACCGACACAATGTTCTATGTCTTAGCCGTTTACTTCGGTTCGGTAGGGATACGAAAAACCCGCTACGCGGTGCCGTATGCGCTGTTGGCGGATGTTACGGGGTCGGTAGCGGGAATTTTCGCAGCGTATATTTTCTTTAGTTAGCTAAATTAGCTAAAATAGCTACGATAGCTAATTCGCTGATTATCTGTCGGCGAGGCAGGCATCGAGGGCGGCGGTGATGGCCTTGCGGTCCATGTCGCGGCCGATGAAAACCAGCTTATCCATGCGGTCGCCGTATTCGGGATCCCAGTCGTTCTTCAAGCCGGGCTCCATCTCCATCAGTTGAGCCAGCTCGTCGGCGGGCGCTGTGGCATACCACAGCCCGGCCTCCTTGAGGTTTTTCTGCACACCGGCCTGCTCGAACAGCAGCGACATATCGCGGTTCATCGAGAAGTAGAGCACACCCTTGCTGCGGATCACGCTCTTCGGCCAGTGCTGACAGAAGCGGTCGAACTTCTCGAAATCGAAGGGTTTGCGGCGCTGATACACGAACGTCGAAATGCCGTATTCCTCGGCCTCACCCTCGTCGTCGTGGTGATGGTGGTGGTGATGCTCGTGGTCATGGTGGTGATGTTCATGCTCCTCTTCGTCGTGATCGTCATCGTCGTGGTCGTCCTCTTCCTCATCGTGGTGGCCTTCGAGCTCGCGGACCCATGTTGCGGAGGTCGCAACCTTCTCGAAATCAAACATATGGGTGTTGAGCAACTCCGTGAGGTCTACATTGCAGTAGTCGCACTCGATGATGCGGGCCGAAGGCTGGATGGCGCGGATGATGGCGCGGATACGTTCGGCCTCGGGACGGGTAACCTCCGAAATCTTGTTCAGCAGAATGATGTTGCAGAATTCAATCTGCTCGATGATGAGGTTCTCGATATCCTCCTCGTCGAGATTCTCGCGCTCCAGGGCGGTGCCGCAGTCGAATTCGCTCTGCAGACGCAGGGCGTCGACGACGGTGCAGATGCAGTCCAGACGGGGCATGGCGAGCTTGAGCTGCCGGTCCTCCATTCCGGCCATGGCGCAGATGGTCTGGGCAATGGGTGCCGGCTCACAGATGCCGCTGGCTTCGATTACGATATAGTCGAACTGACCGGAAGCCACGAGCTCGGCCAGCTGCTTGATGAGGTCCATTTTCAGTGTGCAGCAGATGCAGCCGTTCTGCAGGGCCACAAGGTCGTCGGAGTTCGACTGGCCGATGATACCCTCCTTGCGGATGAGGTTCTCGTCGATGTTGACCTCGCCCAAATCGTTGACAATCACTGCGAAACGGATACCGCGCTCGTTGCGCAGGATATTATTCAGCAGGGTTGTCTTGCCGCTGCCGAGATAGCCGGTGAGAAGAAGCACCGGGGTAGTTTTCTTTTCCATTTTCATTCTGGATTTTTGCACATTCAGCCGTGCGGATTTCCGCACATACAGTCGTGCATTTTTCGGAGTGCAAAGTTACAAAAAACTATCATGCCAAGCAATATTTGCCCGGCAAAACAGCTTCGGGAACTGACAATCAGAAGACAATCAGGGGAGAATCAAAAGACAATCAGAATACAATCAAAAAGACCATCAGAATAGGATCATGGCAACCCCATCAGGTCGCGGTAGATGTCGAGGGCAGCAGTGATGTCCGCGTCGGTGACCGGGATGTTGACAACCGGGTCGCCGGGGGCGCGCAACAGTGTGAAATTCACGTCGGTAGCGTTGTCGTTCTTCTTGTCGTGATGCATGAGTTTCAGCAGCTGCGGATAGTCGTCGCAGGAGACCTCGAAGGCGCCGTAGTGGCGGCGGATATACTGCGCGCAGGTATGCAGCAGCTCCGAGGGGAAGTCGAATTTCATGCGCGAGAGCACCAGCGCAACCACCATTCCGAAAGCCACGGCGTAGCCATGGGGCAGCGGCGATTTACGGCTCAGCGCCATCGACTCGAAGGCGTGACCCACGGTGTGACCGAGGTTCAGGACCCGGCGGGCACCGCGGTCGTCGTGGTCGGCATCGACGAAACGCTTCTTTACGGCTACAGACTCCTCGATGAGCTTCAGCAACGAGTCGGGGGAATAGTCGGTGACGTCGTAGCCGAGCAGGCGCCGGGTGAACTCCTCGGAGTCGATGAGCGCATGCTTGAGCATCTCGGCGTAGCCCGAGAGCAGCTCCTGGGATGTCAGTGTGTTGAAATACAGCGTGTTGACAATAATCAGGTCGGCGTCGGTGAAGGTGCCGATTTCGTTCTTGAGACCATTGAAATTAATGCCGTTCTTCCCCCCGAGCGAGGCGTCGACGGCGCAGAGGAGGGTCGTGGGGATGTTGATGAAGGGGATTCCGCGCTTGAAAGTAGCCGCGGCGAAGGCCCCCATGTCGGTGATTACACCGCCGCCGATGTTGATCAGCAGCGAGCGGCGGTTGGCATCGCCGTCGCCGAGCTGACGCCATACGGAGCTGAGCGAATCTATATTCTTATAAATCTCTCCGGCTTTGATTTCCAGCACTTTGGCTGAAGCCACAGCCTTCGATTCGGCCTGCAGCAGCGGCAGCACGAAAGCGCGGGTGTTTACATCGACCAGTACGTGGACCGAGCTGGGATTGATTGCGGCGACGGCCTCGTCGAGGGTTTGTGCGACGTGGTTTGTGAAAACCAGCGACGCTGTTGGTTTGGTAGAATCAGCCATAACTTTAAAATAAATAACTGCAAGACCGGATTAAGTGGGGGGAGAGAGATGAGAGATGAGAGTGGGAAACCCGGTGGAATTACTGCTTTGTTGCTTCGATGAGCGCCGGGAGGGCATCGACTAAGGCATCCATCGAGGGGAACGCGAGATCGGCACCGGCGTCGGTCAATGCCTGCAGGGGAATCGGCCCCGTGGCGGCCGCAAGAACGAACGCCCCGGCCCTGTGGCCGGATTCAACTCCCAGAGGAGCATTCTCAATCACCACTGACTCCCAGTAATTTACGCCGCCGAGCTCCATGCCGCGGAAGTAAGGTTCCGGGGTGGGTTTCCCCTTCTTGACGTCGCGGGCAGTGATCCGCAGGTCGTGTGGGAAAGCGCCGGGGAAGTCGGTGTCGAGGCGGTCGAGAGTCGAAATCTGCTTCGAGCCGGTGACAAGCACGCGCCTTATGCCGTTGTCCATGAAAAACCGCAGCATCCGGGCCGCGCCGGGAATCGGTACGACCGGCGGCATCTCATTGAAATAACGGGCTTTGCGCGCATAAAGTTCATCGGCCTCGGCGTCGGTTGGCTCGAAGCCGCGGTCGCGCTTGAAAATCTGCTTGATAGTGGCGCGGCCTGTCATCCCCTCGTAGAGGAAAAACTCGTCGCGGGGGATTGAGAACCCCTCCTCCGACATCATGCGGTGCCAAGCCGAAGCATGGTTCGGCATCGAATCCAGCAGCGTGCCGTCCATGTCGATCAGCGCGGCCTTCACCGTCAGCGGCTTTTCGGACCGCGCGTTGAACGCCTCCACCGCCCTATTTATCTCTTCTCTATTCATCGGCATAATGAAATTTGTCAAACATCACTGTTGATAAGTATTTTTCCGCGCGGTCCGGAAAAACAACGACTATATTGCTCCCTTCAGGCGCTGACTGAGCCACCCGCTGAGCCGCCAACATTGCGGCGCCGGAGCTCATGCCGGCAAAAATGCCCTCCTGGCAGATCAGTTGCCGTGCCATTTCAATGGCTTCCTCGCTTGAAACCATCTCCTGGTAATCGATGATGTCGGGTTTATAGATATCGGGCACAATGGCCTCCTCCATATTCTTCAGACCCTGGATGTAGTGGCCGCGAACCGGCTGGGCGCATACAATCTTTATATCGGGTTTCAGGGCTTTCAGGAAGCGCGATATCCCCATGATGGTTCCGGAGGTGCCTAAAGCGCAGACAAGATAATCGATTTTTCCCTTGGTCTGAGTCCAGATTTCAAGGGCTGTGGTCTCATAGTGGGCGGTATAATTCGAGGCATTGCCGAACTGGTCGGGCATGAAATATTTGTCCGGGAACTCGGCACACAGCTGCCTTGCACGCCGTATGGCGCCGTCGGTACCCTGGTCGGCAGGCGTAAGGGTTACTTTCGCGCCGTATGAGCGAATGATAACCCGGCGTTCAACCGACACGGCTTCCGACATTACGATTTCAACATCGTAACCTTTCACCACACCGATCATGGCCAGACCGATACCGGTGTTGCCCGAAGTCGGCTCTATGATGGTCTTGCCCGGGCACAGTTTACCGGAGGCCTCGGCATCCTCAATCATCTTGAGGGCAATGCGGTCCTTGATGCTGCCGGTAGGATTGAAACCTTCGAGTTTGGCAAAAACGTTGACACCCTCGGCAGTGTTGAGCCTGTTGATACGCACCATCGGGGTTGACCCGATAGTATGCAGTATATTATCCTTTATATTCATTAACGCTGCGTTAATTTTTAATTTTAGCTATTGAAAACAGATAAATCAGTTAACAGATTTCTGCATAATCGGAAATCGCAACCGACATATTGAATTTTTCCGCTAAGTTACGCAAAAATTTTTAAACATCACTCATCGGCGCGATGATTTTGTGTCAACGAAATCCATGTCTGTATCAACGTGCTGCGCGTTCGCTTTCAAGCTCCCGGCGGATATACAGGTAGATGTTCGGCATATAGTCGAGCAGACGCGCGGCCTCGTCGAGCAGCCGGGCCGATTCGGCGGGGTTTTCTTCACCATGACGGCGGCGGTAGCGCACCAACTCGATGTTGTAGAGCGCCGAGAGGGCGGCCTCGTCCTGAGTTTTTTCCAGCATGGTTGAAATCTCGTCGACATCAGCGGGTTCAAGCGCCATTTCGTCGAGTTCCGGCAGGGAGGCGCGGAGCTTTTCGGCGGTTGTCAGGTTGTCGACCTTCAGGCAGTAAATAGAACGGTACAGACCTATTTCAAGTTCAGTTCCCTCCGACGCAACCTCGCCGAGTTTCTGCTCGAACCCGTCGAACTCCCCGGCAAGGAGCGAAGTGAGTACCTCGAAGAAAACCGGCAGATGCTTCCGGCACCCCTCTCCAGCCTCCCTGACAACATCCAGAGCGCCCTTATAGTCGCCGAGGCAGCGCTGACGCTTGGCCTTTTCAGCCATCATCTCGTTCCGCGCCTCGTCGCTGAGGGCGTCGGTGTTCAGCAGGAAGTCGATGAAACTGTCGGCCTTCCCGTCCATTCCGTCGCCACGCATTGCCCAGTAATATGCCACGACAACCGCCGAAGACCCATCGTCGGAGAGATCGCCGTCGGGGCGCAAGGTCATATAGTCCTTGAAAAGTTCCTCCCGTTCGTCGGCATCAAGCTGATAAATTCCCGCGAGAGTGACGTAGGCGGGGAGCACCGGGTCGAAGCGGCGCAGGAAAGCGGCGAACGTGCGCCAGTGTTCCAGCACCGGCACATTACGGTTGACGTACATACAGCGGCACAGCGCCTCGACAGCCTCGCGCACATTGCTCATCAACTGCGCAGGGAAATCAGAGCCGGCGGCAGCGGCCTTTTCCAGTTCCCCGACAAACGTTGCAAGCGGCCTGAGATAACTATTATAGTTACTCTCCCCTATCTCGTCGAAGAATCGCATTGCCACATCCTGAAGGGTCTTGCTTTCCGGACCCTCCAGATCCAGAGCCAAAGGAACAACCCCGGCTGCATCACCCGCCTGCAGACGGGCGCCGCGGGCAAGGATATAAAGCCGTCGCTCCTTAGCCCCTGCTCCGGTGAAGCGGTCTATGAGCGCCCCACGGCACTCCTGTAGCCACATTCCGGGATTCTTCAGTTCAAAGAACGGACGACCGTCGGCTACAAGACGTGCAAAATAATATGTCTTATAGAATTGCAGGGTGAACATATTCTCGGCCAACTCACGGGCTATTGTTTCGTCTGTTTTGTCGGCAAGTTCATTCTGTCCGGTCATCCGCGCCAAAGCCATGGCGACAGAATGAATGTCGCAACCAATCCATTTACTGAGAATAATATCAATAACCCGCGGAGCCTGACCACTGTCTATGATGTCGCAGAGAGTAGCCTTCGCGCGTGTTTCGTCAAACCCGCCTTCGGGTTTATTAAACTCATTGTAAGCGTAGGAAATCATCCGGCTGATGTATTTCGGGTCGTCGAGCAGTGCGGGATTCGCGCGGCGAATCAACGGATATATCCTTGTCTGACGCTCAAAGTAGTTTATATCGGGGTATTCGGCCACCATCTCGGCAGCTTCCTGTTCGCGACCCAGTTCCAAGGCCAGATTCACAAAGTATTTCTGGAACTCCTGAGACCTGCTTACATCTTTTTCGCGACGCAGGCGTTCGCCGTCGGCCATCATCTGTTCAAGAACCGCGCGCGGCTGAGGTTCCAAAGAGTTGAATTTAAGCAAATTGTAGGCAGCGTTGCTCCAGAACACAATCTCATTCGGAGCAATCTCGCGGGCCTTGATGAAATGCTCCATTGCCTTGCGGTAGTTGTCCTTCCTGGCCTCTTTGTCCCCGTTTTCGGCCTCAATGGCCATACGGGAGTATATCGCACCGACACTGTTCAGCACCGACGCCTCGTTGCGCCGGTCGCCTTTCGCGCGGTAAAGTTCCATAAGGGAGTCGGCGGTCTTGAACGCTACGGAATAACGTTCGAGATTAATGGCTCGCGACATCTTCCAGTAAAGAGCATCCTCGAGATTTATCAGCGGACAAGTAACCGCCGGATTCTGGAATATCTCTATGCACTTGTCGTATAGCTCCATAGCCTCGTCGGCAATAGGGGTGGCGTATTCTTTGTTGCTGTCGCGCTCGGCAATGGAGGCGAGGGCATCGCCCAAGGCGTAGAGGTAATATCCCCGAGAGGAGGGGGTCAGTTCCCGCTCCAGGATAGCACGGTAAGCAGGAACAGCCATCTCCGGTCTGTCTCCACGGCAGAAAGCGTCGGCAGCTCGTGCGCAGCTGCTGTAAATATTGTCCGGCAGCATAAACGAGGCCAACTGCCGCATGGCTTCGGTGGTCTGTCGGAGGAAAGAAAGAGTAAGCTCCCCGGACTTCGGGCGGGATTCCCGGAAGTTGCGGATTATGGCGACAATATGCCGGAAATAGTTGTCAAGGTCGACATTTACTTCGCGGTATACGCGTTCAATCTCATCGCAGCGGTTTATTGTCTCCTCGTCATTCAACCTGCCGATAAGAGTGCCTTCGTAAAGGTCAAGGACCATGATGTCGAGCCGAACATTTTCGTAATACTCCGACTGCACCATCAGGCGTTTGAGTTCCATCCACTCATCGTGGAGCCCGAGACGGATGACACATGATGCCGCACAGCGTATATAGAAAAGTTTATTCTGCTCTTCGCGGCTGTTTTCGATGGCCTTTGAGAAGCGCTCATAGAGTCTGCGGACGAAGCTTTCCGAGCTGTACGACGGTATGAAGATGATCTCCCGGAGGATTATGAACAAATCTGATACCGCTATGTCGTCGGGGCGGTTTTCGTCGAACAGTTCGGCAAACGGTCGTTCGGCCGCGTCCGGGCCGAAGCCAAGCTGGCTGTTGAGCGCCGCCCGCACCTTCCGCGGGAGCCACTTGCGACGGATGTCGGCCTCCATGGTGGTCTCTTCAGGGGTGTTTTCAAAGAACTTCTTCCACATCAGGGAGATGGTATGCTGGCCGTCGAACAGGTAATGTTCCACTATGATGTCTAACGAGTCGAACATCCGGCCCGGACGCCTGACAGTCTCGCGCACTCTGGAGATAATCGGCATCATTTTCGACCAATCGGTACCTAAGGAGATTAATCCGAAATGGCGCAGCAGACCCATGACCTTGCGCCGACGGCCTGCTGACATATATTGGTGCAAGAGCTCGAACCGGGCTGCCGAGTAGTAGACCATCTCGTTGTCGTCCAGTATGCCTGGGACGCCGCGCACAAGCCGGCGCATGATGAAGTTCGTAAAACGTCCCTCGCGGTTCCCCCGGACGATGGTATTCATGACCCGGCGGCAGTCAGTCACAATCAGCCGCGACAGGCGCTTCTGTTCATGCTCATCCAGGGGGTATCGGGCCTGCACGGCGGCGGTCGCGTCTCCCGAGGCGAGCAGTATGTTTCCGCGCGAGCGGCGCGTCCAGGGTTCCACGGAAGCCAAGAGGGCGGCTTTATCCAGGGGGTTGCGGGTGATTCCACGGAATAAACCCTCCTCGCTCATGCCTATCTGCGATGCCTGAAGGCGGCTGAACAGCTCGCGCACGTTGTCGGCGCCATGCTCCTCCTCGAGGTATTGCAGCAGTCGGTCGTAGAACTGCGCGGAGGTGTCGAGTGTGGCGAAAGAGTGGATGAACCGGTCCACATCCTCGAAGATTCCGAAGGTCACCAGCTTGTCGATGAACGCCCGCAGCATCTTCACGGAGGTGAACACCTTCGAGGCGGAGATGGCGGAGATCTGACGCTCGTTCAGACGCTTGGAGTATTTGCCCAGGTAATCGACGGTGATGTCGTGGATATGCACAGGGATGAGCGGCTCTATCTGCCTGACTTTCACCGGAACTTCGGATGCCATTTCTATGGTCTTCACCACCTCGGGGTCGGAACAGGTGATTATCATGCACGGGATGATGTCGGTATGGCTCAGGATGCGGCCCAGATTCCGGTCGGACTTGGAGGTGAGTTTCTCCACACCGTCGATGACCCAGAGGCAGTTCGCGCAATGGAAGCGCTTCACCATCTCGGCGAAGGGAATGGGGTTGTTATCGGCAGGGTTCGGGGCGAGGCAGTCCACCCCGGGGTAGCGCGAGCGCAGAGTGTTGATGAACATACGCATCAGCATCTCCTGTGTGTCGACATTCTCATCCACAATGGTGTAGACCACCTCATAGGGGTTCGCCGGTTCATGAATATTGCCCCTCGCGTCCTTGTATTCAAGCAGATGCGGGAGCTGGTTGGCGACAATGGCGGAGAGGCCCGAGCCGGGAGCGCCGGTGAGGATGTCGATATGGCGCGGGGAGATGTCTCCGGTGGATTCGGTCAGGAGGGGGATGCGGTTACAGTCGGTGTAGACTTTGCGCAGGTCGGCGAGCTTGCGCTCCTGCTCGGCGGCGTAGAGGCCGTAGATGTCGGGGGTTTCCTCCAAAGGATAGAGGCGGTCGATCATCTCCATCAGGCGGCGGTGCACGGCGCGGCCGAGCGACGCCACGGTGGTGTAGTCCGAAGCCGAGCAGCGTCCTTCATCGGCACTGTGGCGGATGCGCTCGCGCAGTTCGGAGAGTTTGCGGCGGCGCTCAGGATCCTTTTCGCGGAAACGGCGGGGCACCGACAGCTCGTTGCGCAGGAAGAAGTGAGCCTCGACGGGAGCGGGATTGTCGAGCACGCCGTAGAGCATCTCCATCTCGGTGATGCTCTTGCGGGAGTCGAGATACGGCGAAATCCAGGGGTAACGGGCGGCGAGGCGCCCGAGATCCACGCCGGACTCGCCCTGCTCCGGAACCCAGCCGTAGCGGCCTCCGACCAGTCCGATGAAGAAGGGGCGCGTACGCTCGATTTCGTCCATGCAGATTTCCACAACACGGCCGTTGGTGGCCTCCTCCTCGGTGATGCCCCAGCGGAGGTCGAGGGGTGTGAACTCCACATTGCGGCGGCGACATTCGCGGCGGATGTCGGGGAACACTTTACGGATAAGGTAGTTGCGCTCCTTCTGCATGTCGGAGAAGGTCGAGGAGATGAAAACGCGTATGTTTCTTTCAGTCATCTGGCAAATTTACATATTTCAGCGCAATTACGCAAACCTGCGGTTCATTTCCACCAACTTACGGCTCTTTTCCGGGCATTGTATGTTGCAAAACATAAAAATATAAATTGATAAAAATTTGGGGTTAAGAAAAAAGATTTTTAACTTTGGATTCCAAATCTTTTGCCCATGATTTACGCCGAATTGCCCCCGATGAAGCCCCGGAAACTGCCGTTCTATCTGGCGATGGAGGAGCATCTCGCGCGGAACTATCCCGACGGGGAGTTCTTCTTCATGTGGCAGGTGGACCCGACGGTGATTTACGGTCGCTGTCAGAACCCGCAGGCCGAGGTGAACCTCGAATTCTGCCGCAGCCACGGCATCGAAGTTTACCGGCGCAAAAGCGGCGGAGGCTGCGTATTCGCCGACCGCAACAACATAATGTTCAGCTACATCACCACCGCGAAGGATGATGTGCCGACAACTTTCGGCCGTTACTGCTCGATGGTTGCCGGCATCCTGAGGGAGCTCGGTCTCGAAGCCTCGGCTTCGGGGCGCAACGACGTTCTCATCGGCGACCGGAAGGTCAGCGGCAATGCCTTCTACTCCCTCCACGACCGGGTTATCCTCCACGGCACAATGCTCTTCGACGCCGACCTGGAGACTATGGCCCAGGCCATAACCCCATCGGCCGAAAAACTTGCCCGAAACGGCGTCAAATCCGTACCTGCGCGGGTCACCACTATCCGCCGGCACCTTCCCGACCTCCCCCTCGAGGAGTTCAAGGCCTTCGTTCGCCGCCGCCTCTGCGACTCCACCCGGCTGATGACCCCCGACGACCTCACCGCCATCCGCGCCCTCGAGCGCCCCTACTACTCCCCTGCCTGGCTCTCCGGCCGATTCCCCGACAGCCCCGATTCCTGTTAGTCTGGCTCTCCCCTATCAATCCGCCTCACCTGGCTCTCCCCTATCAATCTGTAATTGCGCCGGAAGCCTGCTTCCGGATAAAATATAAAGCTTATGGAAGATCTCAAAAAAACCTGCCTGCACGATTTCCACCTGGCTCTCGGAGCCAAGATGAGCCCGTTTGCCGGCTATGATATGCCCATCGAGTATCCCGCGCTGGGAATCATAGGCGAACACCGCGCAGTGCGCGAAGCCTGCGGCGTGTTCGACGTTTCCCATATGGGGGAAATCGGAATCACCGGCGAGGACGCCGAATTCTTCGTTAACCGCGTGTTTTCCAACGATGTGACCAACGCCCCCGACGGCCAGTGTTTCTACGGCATGATGCTCCGCGACGACGGCGGAGTGGTCGACGATCTGCTGGTCTACAAGCGCCGCCACAACGACTTCCTGTTCGTGGTCAACGCCTCGAATATCGAGAAGGACGAGCAGTGGATTCTCCGTCAGGCCGAAGGTTACCGCCTCTGTCTGGAGTTCCTCTCCGAAAGCACCGGCGAAGTTGCCGTTCAGGGTCCCGAAGCCGAGCAGGTCGTGGAGGAGGTCATTGAAATTCCATGCCGCGACATCGCCTTCTACCGCTTCCGCGAATTTGACCACGACGGCGACACCGTTATCATCTCCCGCACCGGCTATACCGGCGAGGACGGCTTCGAAATCTACGGTCCTCACGAGTTCATCCGCAACGTCTGGGAACGCCTCGTAGGCTCAGGCCGCTGCCAGCCCTGTGGTCTCGGCTGCCGCGACACCCTCCGTTTCGAGGTGGGTCTCCCCCTCTACGGCAATGAGCTGGCCGACGACATCACCCCGCTGGAAGCCGGTCTGGGCATGTTCGTGAAGCTCGAGAAACCCGACCTCATCGGCGGCGAAGCGCTCCGCAAGCAGAAAGCCGAAGGCGCTCCCCGCAAGAATGTAGGCCTCGAAATCCAGGACCGCGCCATCGCCCGCCACGGCGCCGAAGTACTCTCGCCCGAAGGGGAGGTAATCGGCCATGTGACAACCGGTTACCGCGGCATCTCCACCGACCGCTCCATCTGCATGGCCCTCATCGACGCCCGCTACGCCGCCCGCGGCACCGAGCTCCGCGTCCAGGTCCGCCGCAAAACCTTCCCCGCCATCGTCGTCCCCAAAAAGTTCTTAAAAAAATCCTACAAACAATAATAGCCATGATTTACTACAGCAAAACCCACGAATACGTTCGCGTTGAAGACAACAAAGGTTACATCGGCGTCAGCGATTACGCCCAGAAACAGCTCGGCAACGTCGTTTATGTCGACATGCCCGAAGCCGGCGACGAACTGGTCAAAGGCGAAGATTTCGGCGCCATCGAGAGCGTGAAGGCCGCATCGGACCTCATCGCCCCCGTCTCCGGCGAAGTCATCGAAGTCAACGACGCCCTCTCGGAGAACCCCCGTCTGATCAACGAGGACGCCATGAAGAACTGGATCATCGCCATCGAACTCTCCGACCTCTCGGAGCTCGACGACCTCATGGACGAAGCCGCCTACGACGCCTTCTGCGCCGCCGAACACTGATTCCCGCAAAGTTCATAAAAGCCGGGCATTGATTCCCGTCAAAGTTCACAGCAATGATACCCTATTTTCCACATACTGCCGCTGATATCGAGGCGATGCTCGCCCGCTGCGGCGTCGGCTCCCTTGACGACCTCTACGCTGATGTCCCTGAGGAGCTGAAACTGAAGGCCCCCTACGACCTCGGCGAGCCGATGAGCGAACCCGAGGTGCGCCGCTTTTTCGACGGCCTCGCCGCGAAAAACCTCCCCGTGAAAGCATGCTTCGCCGGCGGCGGTTTCTACGACCACGCCGTTCCGGCGGCGGTCCGCTCCATCTGCGCGCGCTCCGAGTTTCTGACCGCCTACACCCCCTATCAGCCTGAAATCTCGCAGGGTACCCTCCAGTATATCTTTGAATATCAGACGATGATGGCCCGCCTGACCGGTCTCGAAGTCTCGAACGCCTCGATGTACGACGGCGCCACCGCAACGGCCGAAGCGGTGCTCATGGCCGTGGCCTCGCAGCGCAAGCGCAACGTAGCCATGGTGTCCGCCACACTCAGCCCCGACGTGCGGCGCGTGGTCGACACCTACGCCCGCTACCACGGTGTTAGAATTGTGGAAATTCCTGAAAAAGACGGAGTTACCGACCGCGACGCCATCGCCGCTCTCCTCGCCGAACAGGGCAAGGAGGTCGCCGCCGTCCTCGTCCCCAGCCCCAACTACTACGGCATCATCGAGGACCACACCGGTCTGGCCGAACTCTGCCATGCTTCAAAGGCACTGCTGATCATGAACTGCGTGGCCGCGGACCTCGCCGTGCTCCGCACCCCCGGCGAACTCGGCGCCGACATCGCCTGCGGCGACGCCCAGTCGCTCGGTATTCCGCTGAGCTTCGGCGGCCCGTATCTCGGTTATCTCTGCGCCACAAAGGCCCTGATGCGCAAGATGCCGGGCCGCATCGTCGGCGCCACCACCGACGCCGCCGGCGAGCGCTGTTTCGTGCTCACCCTTCAGGCCCGCGAGCAGCATATCCGCCGCGAAAAAGCCACCTCCAACATCTGCTCCAATCAGGGACTGATGACACTCTGGGTATCGGTCTACATGAGTCTGGTAGGTGCCGAAGGGCTCCGCGAAATCGCCGCAAAGTCCTGCTCCACAGCCCGCTATATGCTCGGAGAGATGACCGCCGACGGTCGGGCCCGTCTGCGCTATCCCTCGGCACCGTTCCTCAACGAATTCCTGCTCGAAACCGACTTCGACATCGACCTGTTCATCCGCGCCTGCATCCGGCAGGCCGGAATCCTCCCCGGCATCAAGGTCGGCGACAACACCCTGCTGATGGCCGCCACCGAAATGCAGATCCGCGAGGATGTAGACCGCATGGTCGATATAGCAAAATCAATTTAACTTGAATTTTTAATCAATAACAAAAAATTAAGCTGATTTTTGTAACAAGCGCTGATTATTTCGCTGATTGAAAATTCACATTATTTCTTCAAACTTGGAAAAATGAACAGAAAAGTATACGGAAAGTTGATTTTCGAGCTATCGAAGCCTGGGCGCCGCGGGTTCCGAATCCCCGCCGAAGAAAGCACCACTACCCTACCGGCTGCCACCGTCGGTGAAGCCGCTCCCCTACCCTCCGACATCCCCGCCGGGCTGCTGCGCACCTCCGCTCTGCAGCTCCCCGAGGTCGACGAACCGACTGCCGTCCGCCATTATACCAATATGTCGACCAACAACTTCGGCGTCGACACCGGATTCTACCCCCTGGGCTCCTGCACCATGAAGTACAACCCGAAAATCAACGAGGAGATGGCCGGCCATACCCTTTTCGCCGGACTGCACCCCGCCACTCCCCCATTCGCCTGTCAGGGCGCCCTGGAGATGTACTGGACTCTGCAACAGAAACTTGCGGAAATCGGCGGCATGGCGGAATTCACCCTCAATCCCTTCGCCGGAGCGCAGGGTGAGCTTACCGGTCTGCTGACCATCCGCGCCTATCATTTCTCGCGGGGCGAAGGTGAAAAGCGCCGCAAGGTAATCGTCCCGGACTCCGCCCACGGCACCAATCCGGCATCGGCTGCCGTCGCCGGTCTCGAAGTCGTTGAGGTCAAGAGCCGTCCCGACGGCACCGTGGATGTCGACGACCTCCGCCCGCTGCTCGACGACCAGCTCTGCGCTATGATGCTCACCAACCCCAACACCTTAGGTATCTTCGAGAAAAACATCCCTGAAATCGCCCGGCTCGTGCATGAGGCCGGCGGTCTGATGTACTACGACGGCGCTAATCTCAACCCGATGCTTGGCGTCGCCCGCCCCGGCGACATGGGCTTCGACGTGATGCACATCAACCTCCACAAGACCTTCTCCACGCCTCACGGCGGCGGCGGTCCCGGCTCCGGTCCGGTGGGTGTGCGCAAGGGGCTGGAACGCTTTCTTCCGAATCCCCGCGTGGTGAAAATCGACTCTGGCCACGCCGAACTGAAATACCTCGAAGGGGTGGATTTCATCGTCGACAATCTCCCGGAATCGCTCGGCTCGGTGTCCGCCACTCTCGGCAACTTCGCAGTGCAGGCCCGCGCGCTGGCTTACATCCTGACCCTTGGCAGTGAGGGACTTATGCAGGCCGGCAAACTCGCTACGCTGAACGCCACCTACATCCGCGAATCGCTCCGCGACCTATACCTGCTCCCCATCGCCGGGCTGACAAAGCACGAATTCGTATTCGACGGTCTGAAGGACAAATCCACCGGCGTCACCACCCTCGACGTTGCCAAACGCCTGCTGGATTACGGCTATCACGCCCCGACAATCTATTTCCCGCTCCTCTTCCACGAATCGCTGATGATTGAGCCCACGGAGACCGAATCCGTCGAAACCCTCGACGAATTCATTGCCGTAATGCGCAAAATCGCCCGCGAGGCCACCGAGGAGCCCGAAACGGTGAAATCCGCGCCGCAGCTCACCCCCATCCGTCGCCCAGATGACACCGCAGCCGCCCTCACCCCCCGCCTCACCTTTGATATGCTGTAAATGAAAATCGCGCGATCACGCGCGATAACTGAACAAAAGTTACCTTATTAGCTTACTTTTTAGCTGCTTTTTAGTATTTAGCTTATTAGCTGCTTTTTAGTTTTTGCCTGACTATGGATTTTGACCTGATTGTTATCGGGGGCGGGCCGGGCGGCTACACGGCCGCCGGCAACGCCGCGGCCTCCGGACTAAAAACCTTACTCGTTGACCGCGCCGAACTCGGCGGTACCTGTCTGAACCGCGGTTGCATCCCGACAAAAGCCTTTTGCCGATCGGCTGAAATCGCTCTCGACACCGCAAACGCCGGAGCTTTCGGCGTGCGCCTTCCCGAAGGAAAGGCTGAAATCGACATGGCTGCAATCGTAGAGCGCAAAAATCAGGTAGTCAAGCAGTTGCAGGAAGGGGTTGCATGGTCGCTGAAGGGGGTGGAAATACTCCACGGCCAAGCAAAGTTCACCGGCCCAAATGAAATTGAAGTAGCTAATTTAGCTATAATAGCTAATGAAGCTAACTCAGCTAAAATAGCTAATGAAGCTAAGATAGCTAATGAAGCTAACGAAGCTGATTTGGCTGCCCCCCAGCACTTTAGTTCCAAGCGGATTATTGTGGCTACCGGCTCGAAATCGGCAATGCTGCCGATTCCGGGCGCGGAGCTGTGCTTGACCTCCACCGAACTGCTTGATATCAAAGCGGTTCCGGAGTCACTGTGCATAATCGGCGGCGGTGTTATAGGCCTGGAATTCGCATCGGTTTTCAGCGCTTTCGGAAGCAAGGTAACCGTCATTGAATTCTGCAAAGATATTCTCCCCGGCTTCGACAAGGATATCGCCAAACGTCTCCGCCAGGCGCTCGCCGCCCGCGGAATCACCTTCTTCACGCAGGCTGCCGCAACCGCTGTGGAACGCACGTCCGAAGGTTTGAAAGTCAGCTATACCGCCAAGAACAAACCCGCGGAACTCATTGCTGATGAGGTGCTTATGGCCGTGGGCCGTCGGCCTGTGATTCCCGAAGGTCTCGTCGAAGCTGGAGCCGAAACCACCCCGCGCGGCATCGTTACCGACGACAACCTCCAGACCACAATCCCCGGCGTTTACGCCATCGGCGACTGCAACGGCCACTGCCTCTTAGCTCACGCCGCCGAAGCGCAGGCCGACCGCGTTGTCGATCACCTGATTGCTGAAAAGGAAGCCGAAACTTCCGCCGGAACTCCCCTGAAAGCTGCCGCTGACAAGAGGGGAGAGGTAATCCCCGCCGCGGTGTTCACCATCCCCGAAGCCGCCATGGTTGGCGCCACCGAGGAGCAGCTCAAAGAGCAGGGAATTCCTTATAAAGCCGTGAAAATTCCTCTCCGTTCCAACGGCAAAGCCCTCACCATGGGCGCAACCGACGGAATGTTGAAACTATTGATTTCGCGAGAGGCTTACATCCTCGGCTGCCATATCCTTGGCCCGCACGCCTCCGACCTTATAATGGAGGCAACCTTGGCCATGACCGCCCGGATTCCCGTGTCGCAGATCAAGGCTACCATCCACCCCCATCCGACCCTGTCGGAGCTGTTCCGCAGCGCCTTATAGAATAGCTTTTATTTGCGTACCTGACCGTGACCGGTGAGGAGATAGCGGGTGGTGGTGATTGCCCGGAGTCCCATCGGGCCTCGCGGACCGAGTTTCTGGGTCGAGATACCTATTTCAGCACCGAGGCCGAACTGACCTCCGTCGGTGAAGCTGGTCGGAAGGTTGACGTAAACACAGGAGGCGTCGACCATCCGGCGGAACTGTTCTGCGGCCTCAACATCCTCAGTTACAATGCTTTCGGAATGACCGGAACCATGACGCGCTATATGTTCGATAGCTTCGTTCACGTCGGCCACGATGCGCAAGCCCATCTTGTAGTCCATCCATTCCGTGTCCCAGCAGTCGCCGGCTTCCGTGAGCAGTCCGGTAGGGTAGTGGTCTTTCAAAGCGACCAAAGCCTCCAGGTCAGCGTGGATTTCAACCCGCTTTTCAGCGAGGGGAGCGACTAAAGAGGGGAGATAGGCGATGCGGTCGCGGGCCACCAGCAGGGTGTCGAGGGCGTTGCAGACGCTCACACGGCGCGTCTTGGCGTTCTCTACAATCGCCCGGCCGATTTCGAGGTCACCGGCCTTGTCGAAATAGGCATGAACAACCCCGGCACCGGTCTCAATTACAGGAACCCTGGCGTTCTGACGTACGAAGTCAATCAACCGGCGTCCTCCGCGGGGAATACATACATCCACATAGCCGACGGCGTTGAGGAGCGCTGCAGTTGCCTCGTGGGTTGAGGGGAGAAGTGTGCATACAGCCTCAGGCAAACCGTTGGTTATCAGTGCTTCATGAATCAGACTGATAGCTGCCTGATTGGATTCGTCGGCGTCGTGACCACCCTTCAGAATCGATGCGTTGCCGCTCTTGAGGCAGAGCGAAAACACGTCGAAAGTTACATTCGGGCGCGCCTCGTATATGACGCCGATCACACCGAACGGCACTCTCACGCGGCGCAAATCTATTCCATTATATAGAGTCCGGTGCTCGATTTCCTCGCCGACAGGACAGGGAAGCGCAGCCACGTGGCGCAGGTCGGAGGCAATCCCCTGCAGGCGCTCCGGGGTGAGCTGCAGACGGTCGTATAGGGGGTTGGAGGGGTCCATGCGGGCCAGATCGCGGGCGTTGGCCTCGAGTAGCTCATCCATTTTGGCCTCGACGAGATCCGCGAGGGTCAGAATTGCTTTTGAGCGGGCCTCGTCGCTCATCGAAAGCAGCTGCCGCGAAGCCTCGCGGGCAGAAACAAATATCTGATTGAAATCTTCCATAAATTTTTTATAATTCGTTCGGGAACGCAAGATAACAGAACCGGAGGTTCTTATTCAAAACTGAGATAACAGAACCGGGAGTAATTTAATCTTCAAGATACAGGTAATCGTAATGGATTACGGGACGCTGGCCGTGCTGACCGCAAAGGGCAGCGGCAGTGGAGGAATCCATGGCGGCGCGGCCCACTGCTATCTGCCTTCCGCCGGCGGTTTCTACCGCAATGAGGTCCCCTTCGTCCCAGTTACCTTCGCATGAAATCACCCCTACGGGAAGCAGCGATACAGCCCGGTCGCTGCGGAGAACCTCCGCGGCGCTGTCATTGACGCGCACCGCACCTTTGGTGAACGACGAGCTGTGGGCTATCCACCGCTTTACGCTGCTGAGTTCCTCGGAAGCCGGCTCAAACAGGGTGTGAGGCACCTCCTGAGGCCGCTCCACGAGGTCTATAAGCACGTTCTTCCGGTCGCCGCGGGCGATTATCACCCCCACACCTTCGGCCGAAACCTTGCGGGCTATGTTGCACTTGGTGCCCATGCCGCCACGGCCGAAACCGCTCTTGGCAGCTACGACATACACCGAAGGATCCTCCCCCGGCGCAATCCGCGGAATCAGTTTCGACCCCGGATCCGAGGGGGCTCCCGTGTAAATACCGTCGATATTCGACAGGATGATGAGCAGATCGGCGTCGAGCATCGTGGCTATCAGCCCCGAAAGTTCGTCGTTATCGGTGAACATCAGCTCGGTCAGCGACGCCGTGTCGTTTTCGTTGACAATCGGAATCACACGGTTTCCGAGCATCGTCAGCATGCAGTTGCGCTGATTCAGATACAGGTCGCGCGAAGCGAAATTCTCCTTCTGCGTCAGCACCTGACCTACTGTCACACCATATCCGCCGAACAGCCGGTCATAAAGGTTGATAAGTCGAATCTGCCCGATCGAGGAGTAAAGCTGACGCGAAGCCACGCTGTCGAGGTTCAGCTTCCTGCCTACAGCCCCGCGGCCACAGGCCACAGCTCCCGACGACACCAGTATCACCTCATGCCCCTGCTGCCAGAGGTAGGCAATCTGGTCGACCAGCGCCGACATATTGGTGACATTCGGCATCCCGTCGGGACGTGTGAGCACATTGCTGCCCACTTTCACCACAATTCTCATCAAAATATTATGATTGATATTGATAACCTTGTTGATAACTGTAAAACCATCTGAATTCCAAGATGTTACCTTCCGGCTTTCAGACCGGCGATAACCGCCGGAGTGAAACCGGCAGCCTCCATGGCGTTCAGTCCCCTGATGGTAAATCCGCCGGGGGTGGTGACCTTGTCGATTTCGCTTTCGGCATGAGCTCCGGGAACCGCGAGCAGTCCGGCCGCCCCTTCGAGGGTCGCAACCACTATATCCTGAGCATCGGAAGCCCGGAAACCAAGCTCCACTCCACCCTCCACAGCGGCCCGGACATAACGCATAGCGTAAGCAATCCCGCAGGAAGCAAGGGCCGTAGCGGCCGGAAGCAGCCGTTCCTCTATAACCATCACCCGGCCGAGACAGCTGAAAGCCTCTTCGGCGAGCGGAGTTTTGCCGCAGACATCTACAATAAAAGTCATGGATTTGCGGATGCTCATTGCCGTATTCGGCATTACGATGGAGAGGGCTCCCCTTTCCTGAGCAGCGCTGATTTCTCCTATTCCGAACATCCCGGCAATATCCTTGCCGCTGATTCCGGCAACAATTACCGCTACCTGAGTTTTGGCGAAATCAATCACTCCGGCAATCTCGGCAGCCACCGTGGGGAGCACCCAGGGTTTCACGGCTATTACCAGCAAATCGGCATTCCTTACCGCAGCCCTATTATCAGCTGTGGTTTTTATTCCCAGATCACGCAGGGGGGCAAGTTTTCCGTCGGAGGGATTGGCCACGGTGATATCTGAGGCATCGAACCCGGCCTGAACCAGCCCGCGGGCCACGGCTCCACCCATTGCTCCCGCACCTATAATCGCAGTCTTGAATTTCTTCATAAAGCAAGTAAATTTACTTGCCCGCAAAATTACAAAATCTCCCTCACAACTCCAACTTTTCAAGTTTATTGATAACTATGTTGAAAACCGGTCTGATAACTAAAACACAAATAATAGGGGAGAAATTTGGATATAATAGAAGGGAGGAGGCTTATATGTTCCGGCGGGTTTTCCAAACATTTCTCTACGTAGTTTTCAAGCCTGTTTCAACACCGAAAACTGGGGTTTTCAACTGTTGATAACCCGGAAGTTATCAGTTGATAAAGTTATAAACTGGTTGTTGATAACCTCGTAATCCGCTAATAATCAGCCGTGTTATTGTTGATAATATATTGATTATCCAAACTGCTGTATTGATAACCCGGAAATCCAAATTTTTCATAAGAAAGTTATAGCGGTTTTCAACGCCCCTTATTAATATTAGGGGTTTTGAAATTTTCGGAAAAAATTTTCCTTTTTAAAAACCTACTTAAAATTTAATTAAAAAAGGATGTTGACAACTTCGCCTGAAGCCCCCGAAAATTGGATTTTGATTCAAAATACTTGCCAATTTAGTAAACTCGCTTGCAAATAATCTCAGAATAAAGTAACTTTGCAAATCCCCACATTATCCATACATGCAGGCGTGCCCTCTGTCGCGGAGCATCACCCTGCCTTCATCATATTAAATCCTATGTTCAAATATATAACCCTTGTCTTTGCTTTTCTTTCCGGAGCGGCGCTGTCGGCTCCGGCTCAGTCGCTGTTCGATGAAATCATCGTGGAAGGGGAGGAGGTTAAGGTTCCCACCGACATAGAGGATGGTCTGGTGATTCTGCCGGGTATGACCCTCCCGACCGACACCACCATCAACGTAGCTGATCGACTCTACAGCTCCGTTTTCTATATGCCTCTGGTGTTCGACTCCTATGATATTTTCCTGCACGACAAGGCCGGGGATCCGCTTCACGAACCCTTCCCCGAGGATGGCACTCCGACTGCTTTCTTCGACCGTCTGGTGAAGACCAACTACCGCCAGCGCTACTTCATGCAGCAGTTCATGATCGACAATCCCGATCTGGTATTCTACAATATGCAGACCATGCCGCGTCCGCCGAAGAAATATGTATATAATATCGACCCGCAGACGGCGCGCCTGGAGGTTACGGAATTCGACAACCTCCCCGTCGACCAGGTGAAAACCTTAGTTCCGGAGGCCGACAAGCTCAAGCCGCTGAACTGGATCAACACCTTCGACGGCTCGCTGCAGTTCTCTCAGGCTTACATCTCGCCGAACTGGTATCAGGGTGGTAAGTCGAACCTCAACATGATTGTCGACGCCCGCTATAATGTCAAGCTCAATCCGAAGGTCTACAGCAAGGTGATCTTCGAAACCAATGTGTCATATAAACTCGGTGTTAACAACGCCCCGGACGACACCGTCCACAAATACAACATCTCGGAAGACCTCTTTCAGATAAACTCCAAATTCGGTTACAAGGCAGCAAGCCGATGGTACTACTCCATCAACCTCATGTTCAAGACCCAGCTGCTGAACAACTACCGTCCCAACTCCGATCAGCTTCAGGCCGCTTTCCTCTCGCCGGGCGAACTCAACCTCGGTATCGGTATGACCTACGCCTACCAGAACAAGCGCAACACCGTAGCGTTCAACGCCTCGCTGGCGCCTTTCTCTTACAATATCAAGATGTGTACTAACCCCCATCTTAACCCGAAGAACTTCGGTATCGACGAGGGGCACACCTCCAAGAGCCAGTTCGGTTCCTCGGTGGAAATGACCTTCCGCTGGAACCTGACCTACAACATCACCTACAACTCCCGTCTGTTCGCCTTCACAAACTATGATTACCTGCAGTCCGACTGGGAGCACACCTTAGACTTCTCGATCAACCGTTTCATGTCGGCGCGCATTTACGGCCATCTCCGCTGGGACACCCAGGCTCCCAAACGCGAGGACACCACCTGGCACAAGCTGATGTTCAAGGAGGTTCTCTCCATCGGCTTCTCCTACCACTTCAAAGGTGTGTGATATGAAGATTAAAGAAAAAAAAATTAATATCAAATGATATAAATTAGGGGGAAAAGTGTTAAATTTGTAGGCTTTAAACTTTTGACACATACATAACTCCAAATGCTGCCTACTATGATTAATAGCAATAGAGCTGTCGGCAAGAAAAGTGATATATTCAGGTTTATCCTGGCAGGCGCAATGTTTGCGACGGGACTTGCATATTCGCAGCAGGTTCAGGCCAAGGATAAAGAGAAGGATACAGAGCCCGTGGTCGTGCAGGACGATTACATGAAAGGGCTGATTCTGGAGACCCCGGCTTACCGCTGGGTGTCAGATACCATATTTCAGGGGCCGTTCAAGGCTTACGCCCCTTCGGACACCGCAATAATATCGGACTATAGCGCTCGCCCGGGTTATTTCATGCCTGTCGACAAGGTGTGGCGCAAGAAGAACGACCTGTCGGCTTACCCCAGCCTGTCCTCATCCAACACCCTCTACAACGCCATTTTCACCATGGGTCTCGACGAGATGGTCAACGCCGTGGAGCCTGATTCCACGCTCCGGACCGGTAAGGAATGGCCCGGTGTGTGGACCCGTGATGTTTCATATTCGATCATACTGTCGATGGCCGCTCTGCAGCCCGAAGTGAGCCGTATATCGCTGGAACACAAGATTTCTCCCGAGGGTACAATCATCCAGGACACCGGTTCGGGCGGCGCATGGCCCGTAAGTTCCGACCGTCAGATCTGGACCGTAGCTGCTTTTGAGGTTTACAAGGCCACGGGCGACAAGCAGTGGCTCCACCGCATATATCCCGTAATCAAGAAGTCCCTCGAAACCGACTACGAGACAATCTACGACAAGCAGACCGGTCTGGTTCACGGCGAGACCTCCTTCATCGACTGGCGTGAGCAGAGCTATCCACGCTGGATGCAGACCGTAGATATCTATCAGAGCGAAGCCTTCGGCACTAACGTTGTCCATGCCCAGGCATGGCGTACCCTCGGTCAGATCTCCTCGCTGTTGGGGTATACGGCTGAGGCCCGCGAATACAACAAGCGCGCCGATGATATGGTCAAGGCTATCAACGATGCATTCTGGATGGGGGACAAGGATCTCTACGGAATGTATCTCTATGGCCGGGATTATATGATACTGAATCCGCGCAGCGAGACACTCGGCGAGTCGCTGGCGATTCTCTACGATGTTGCCGGTCCGTCGCGCGCAAAGCTGATTTCAGAGAAAAATCCCGTTACACCTTATGGCCCGGGCATTTTCTTCCCGCAGATTGCCGATATGCCTTCTTACCATAACAACGCCCTGTGGCCCTTCGTGGCCTCGTACTGGACGCTGGCTAACGCCAAGGCCGGGAACTCCCGCGGCGCTCTCTTAGGGCTCGGGTCGGTGTTCCGTCCGGCAGCCCTTTTCGCCACCAACAAGGAGAATTTCAACCTCGACAACGGCGATATCTACACCGAGCTGAATTCCTCGAATATGCTCTGGTCCCTCTCGGGCAATATAGCGCTGACCCTGAAGATGATATTCGGTATCACTTACGAGACCGACGGCATATCCTTCAAACCGTTTATCCCCCGCGAGCTCGAGGATGTGCGCTCGCTCACCGGGCTGCATTACCGCAACATGGTGCTTGACATCACCATCAGCGGCTACGGCAACCGTATCAGCAAGTTATACCTCAACGGCAAGGAGCATGCACCCTTCATTCCCGCCGATCTGCGTGGCCGTCAGACCGTAAAGATAGTAATGGACAACAACAATCTGCCCCCGATGCGTGTCAACGAGACTGCCAACGTTAAGGCTCCGCTGACACCCATAGCATGGTTTGAGAACGATCCCGACCTCACCCACGAAGGTGCGCCCGTAATGAACCTGCTCCGCTGGCAGCCGATCGAATACATCAGCTACTACATCGTGCTGCGCGACGGCAAGATGATTGCCCAGACCAACGAAACCTCCTGGAATGTTTCCGTCCCCGGTGACTATCAGGTGATTGGCGTAGATTCCAACGGTGTGCAGTCCTTCGCTTCGGAGCCGCGCAACAACCTGAAAGTCATAAATGTGGAGATGCCCGTGGAAACCAACAAAATCACATCTCCCGAAGCCCGGAACACCACCGGTGCTCCGTTGTTGGGCTACCGCGGAGCCGGTTTCGCTGAGGTTGACCACAACAGCGGACCGATTTATATAGGCTTCGACGTCAAGGAGGGTGGCAACTACGCCTTCGACTTCCGCTACGCCAACGGCAACGGGCCTGTGAACACCGAAAACAAATGCGCGGTCCGCACTGTATTCGTCGATAACGAAGAGGTCGGCACCATTGTAATGCCGCAGCGCGGCGTCGGAAACTGGAACGACTGGGGCACCACCAACACCCTCCGTGTTCGCCTCACCCCCGGCCACCATGTCATCACCGTCCGCTACCTCCCCAAGAACGAGAACATGAACTTCTCCACCAACCACGCCCTTCTGGACCGCCTCACCCTCCGCCGCCTCCCCCGCTAACCGGGAAAATAACGTATAGCATCGCACCGAATAATAAAGTAGGGCATCTTTTTACATTGGCCCTAAATAAATTTGGCGAAATCAATTCAATTTACTAACTTTGCAACGGTGGTAACAGTTACCGCGGTAACTGTTACCACCGTAACTAAAACTGAATGACATGAAGTTTTATAACCGCAAAGCAGAAATTGAGGAACTCAAAAGAATTCAGCATCAGGCTTTTACCGATGATTCCCGTATGACGGTAATTACCGGGCGACGACGCATAGGCAAAACTTCACTTGCCATGGAGGCGGTTAAAGGGGATTATCCTACGGTTTACTTTTTTGTGAGTCGCAAAAGCGAATCGACTCTTTGCGAAGAGTTTGGCAGACTGGTGACTTCGGAACTTGGCTGTTATGTAGCGCCGGAATTTAAAACTTTTCAGTCGTTGTTCGGTATGCTGATGGAGCAAGCCAAAACCCGCAAGTTCAATCTTATTATCGATGAATTTCAGGAGTTTCTGAATATTAATCCTTCGGTTTACAGCGATGTGCAGAATATATGGGACCAATACCGCAAGCGGACCAATGTAAATCTCATATTGATGGGATCGGTATACTCGCTTATGCACAGAATTTTTGAGAGTTACAAGGAACCGCTGTTCGGCAGAGCCGACAATATAATCCGTCTGTCGGGTTTCGGAACAGTAACTCTTAAGGAGATAATGCGGGATTTTCGGCCTGATTACACGAATGATGAACTGCTTGCCTTCTATACCATTACAGGTGGTGTGCCGAAGTATATAGAACTTCTCTGTAAGAATACAGACCTGTCAATCAACGGGATGCTCAATTACATGGTACGCGACAATTCCCCTTTCATTGATGAAGGCAAGAATATTCTGATTGAGGAATTCGGCAAGGATTACGGTGTGTATTTTTCTATTCTGAGCTGTATAGCCTCCGGGGTGAATACTCAGGCAAAAATTGAGCAATCGCTCAACAATGTGAGCGTCGGGGGACAGCTCCGGCGCCTGATTGATGATTATTCGCTGATCAAGCGTTGCAGACCTCTCATGGCTAAAGAGCGTTCGCAGAGCGTAAGATACGAAATCAACGACAACTTCCTGAAGTTCTGGTTCCGATACTTTGATAAGAACCAGTCAATTATTGAAATCAAGAATTTTGGCCTGCTGCGTGATATTATAGAACAGGACTATACCACCTACTCCGGCAAGATTCTGGAGAAATATTTTCGTCTGAAGATGATGGAAAGCTACGAATACTCGGCCATAGGTTCCTGGTGGGAGAGCAAGAAGGGTGCGGAAGCAAACGAAATAGGTATCGTAGGCATCAAAGCCGACGGAAAGCATGCCCTTGTAGCGGAAGTCAAGCGTCAGCGCCGCAACTACGACCATAAGGAATTCATGGCGAAAGTAGAGCGTATCAAATCCGTCATTCTGGGGCATTATGAAGTAGAACCCCGCCTCTTTACTTTGGAAGATATGTAAGGAGATGCAACGATGACAACATCCGCTGCATCCATTACATCCGATGGATCAGAAGGGGTAGCCGATGGCGAGGTGGAAGGCGAGGGAGTCCTTGAAGGAGGGGAGGTTGTAGTAGCCGGATTTGCCGGTGTCGTAGGGGGCATGGAGGCCGATGCCGAGGTCGGCGCGGAGCACCAGCATGGAGATGTCGAGGCGCAGTCCGAAGCCGGTGCCGAGGGCTATGTCCTTGAAGAAGGTAGATGCCTGGAGCTCGCCGCCGGGACGCAGCGGGTCTTTCTTCAGCAGCCATACGTTACCGGAATCGAGAAACAGGGCGCCATGCACGGGGCCGACGATGGGGAAGCGGTATTCGACGTTGAATTCAAACTTGAAGGTACCGGTCTGATCGAAGTATCCGTCGCGGATTGACTCCGGAGGACGGTAGGAACCGGGGCCGAGGGAGCGCACCGTCCAGGCGCGCACGGAGTTGGCGCCTCCGACGTAGAACTGCTCGGCGTAGGGCACCTGCGAGGAGTTACCGTAGGCATGTGCCGCCCCGACAGCCACGCGGCTCACAATCCAGTTGTCGCCCCACAGACGGCGGTTGTAGACAAGCTGTGTCTCCCCCTTTACGAACTGTGAGAACGGTGTTCCGAACAGTTTCTTCTCGCCATGTTTGCCGCAGAGCTGGTATATGCTCCAGAAGAGGTTGCCGGCCTCCTCGGCGGTGAAGGTCCAGTTCAGCGAGTTGAAGGAGTCGAAAGCGCGGTCGTAGGTGTAGGTATAGGAGAATTTCGGGATGTACATGCTCTCGAAACTCATGGCTATGGCGGGGTTCATCGAGATTATGGAGTCGAACTCGTGGGTGGTCTTCATCAGCTTCGTGTAGGTGAGCTTGAAGGGGGTCAGCGAGTGGGAGGAGTATCGCGAGGACTGCCAGTCGTAGCTCATGCCGAGATTGAACTGCGCCATCTTGAAGTAATGCGGACGGTTCAGCAGGTCGACCGAGAGGCTGAAACGGGTCCAGTTGAGGTTGCGGTTACGTCGCCGGATGAAGTCCGGGGCCAGCATCCGGGGGAAGGAGAGGGTGGTGTTTACGCCGAGCTCGTAGGAGTTGAACAGCGAGGAGGCGTGGCGCCCGGTCTGCCATTCATATGCCCCCTTGAGGGTGACGTTCCATTGCTCGCCGCCACCGAAAACATTGTGGTTGGTGAGACCTATCACGGCACCCGGGCCGAGGTAACTGTTTGATTTCGAGGAAGCATTGAGCTCCACGGAGAACTCCAGCGGCACATCGAAGGTGCAGCCGATCTCGACGTTCAGCGTCGGTTCCGCGGCCGTGGTGTCGGGGAACGCCTCGATGTTTATGGAGTTGAAAATGCCGAGGCGGGCCAGTCGGGTCTGCGTGGAATTCATCTGACGGACAGCGAAATAGCGCCCGGGACGCATGGTAACACATTCCGACATAAGGGCTGTGCGGAACCGCGAGGGTTTCATCAGTATCAGGTCACCCTTGGTGGTCGGAATGGTGTCGGGAGTGCCTCCCCCCTGGTTCCGGAACACGAACATTGTGATTTTCCCCGTTTTGTAGCGCTGCAGCAGCGACGGGGGCACGTTCGAGGCCATCATCAGCCGCAGGGCAATATGCATCGGTTTCTGAATCGAATCAGCGAGATACTCGATGAATTCCGGACGGAAGTAGTAGTAGCCCCGGTTGCGCAGCTCATTGGCGATGCGGGTGCGGGTCACCGACAGGGAGTCCACGCAGTAGCGCGAGCCAACCTGCAGGTAGCTGTCCTGAGTGGCGATGGAGTCGACAAGATGGTAGAGTGTGCAGGTGTCGGGGAGCATCTCGATCGCCGAGAGGTTGTAGGCCGGTCCGGTCGTGATGTCGTAGCGCACTTTGGCTTTCTTGGGATTCTTGGCTGTAAGGAGCTCGTAGGATGCCGAGCCGCGGAAGTAGCCGTTGTTGTCGAGAATCTGGTCGAGCATCTTCACGCGGGCCTCCGGACGGACGTCGCTGATGAGCACAGGCTCGGTTACGAGCTTGTCGTAAAGCCAGTGTTTCAGCCCCTTGCTGGGGTCGTCCCAGTGGTTGTAGACCCATAGCCCGAGGGGGAAGGGTATACGCATAGAGGGGGAGCCGAACAGGGCGTTGTTCGGCGCAACCTTTATGGCGTCGTAAAGCTCGCTGTTGACCTCTTCAGGGAGCTTGGTGTCAGGTTCGGGGGTGACGTTGAAGGATTTGACGCCGGTGTAGAGCTGCTCCCCCTCGGGTATGCGGGAGGTCGTGGAGCAGCCTGCCAGCAGCAGCACTGTCAGCAGCGGCGCGAGAACGCCGCGGATGCCCCAGCTCAGGGAGCGGGCGGCGGAGGTAATATGTCGCGGCATTGTCTTCATTCTTCATCAGGTTTGGTTGCATCGGAGGAGTCCGGGGCGGTTGTGCCGGAGTCCTGGTCGTCGGAGTCGTTGTCGGAGTCCGGGGTGTCGGGGTTGTCGCTGGAGTCCGGCTCATCGGGAATCACTGCGGTGTCGGGTTCGGGAATCGGTTCTTTGCGCCACGGGAGCCAGTTGAAGAGGTCGTGAATCGTGCGGAGCTTGCGTTTCCATACGAAACCTACGCCCGTCTGGGTGATTTCTCCCTCGAGAATCGACTCGTAGCCGGTATGGCGGAACAAGCGTATATACTTGGTTCCCTGCCTGTTGAGCATATATTCAAACGATATGTCGGAAATCAGGTTCTGCGAGAAATTCTCGTCGGCATTGGCGTCGGTGGTATAGTTGCCGCCGACAACGATTTTGAAGCGGTCGTCGAACAGCGACTTCGATACCTGGTAGCTGTAGTTCATCGCGGTGGAGTTTACGCCGTCGCGGTTGCGCTCGAGCTGGTCGATGCCGAAGGAGATGTCGACACCCTTGATTGCCGAGGAGGCGAGGTTGTTGAGCTGCCCTTCGAGGAAGGTGTAGAGCGGATTGCCCATCTGCGAAGCCTTCGTGCCGGGGCCGGTGTAGGTGCCGTAGAGGAGCAGGTTCATAGCCTGGTTGGCCTTCTGGTCGGGGCTCATCGACTGGATTTCGTTCTCGATGGTGAGGTCATTGTCGGTGGAGAGGGAGAACACCACGTTCATGTTCTCAAGGGTTCCGCCGACTGCGAGGTTGACGTCGAAGTTCACGATCTTGGAATTGCCGTCGTTGTTAACAGTGGCTTTCACCTCGTCGTAAGCCTTGATGTTCAGCACGGGGTTCAGCATCTGGCCGTTGAACACAACATAGGAATTCTCCTGGAAATGGAACAGCTTCTCGGAGAGTACCGGCGGCATGGAGTATCGCACGAAGCCGTCGTTGATGTTTATGCGGCCGGTGCAGCGCTCGTCGCCAAGATAGTCGAGGGAGTAGTTGACGCGGCCCGACGGCTGCACCTGGGCGCGGTTCTTCCCGTCAGCCGAGAGGTCCACGGCTATGGTAGAGCCTTCGGAAATCTCCAGAGAGGCGTTGATGTTGGTGAGCATCCCGGTAGGGATGATGGAGTCGGCCTGCGCCACGGCGGCGGTGTCGGCGAAGTTCACGAACTTCACCATGTCGTCGCGCGAGCGGTTCTGGATGGCTGATTGCACATCGGGGATGATGTAAGTGCAGTTAGTGCCGGGGAGAACCTTCAGGCTGGCGTCGATGTCGAGGAAGGAGGTGGTCCCCTTTACCTTGGCGTCAAGGTTGATGTAAGCCTTGCCGTAGGCGTCCTGCCCGCGCTTGCGCTTGGAGCCTATGATTTGGGTGTTTTTGGCTGTCAGGCCGAGGTCGAGTTTCATCAGCGAGAACGACGAAATGTCGACGGTGCCGTCGAGAATCAGCGGATTCTCGTTGGCGGCCTTTATTGCGAATTTGTTGAAGCTCACCAGGGAGTTCTCCACAGGAATCTTCTCGTCGGAGAACACGAAGCTGGTGCCGAGCATCGCGGCGTCTACCGCCGTCGAGTCGAACTGTACCCATCCGTTGTAGACCGGCTGTGAGAGGTCGCCGGTGATGTCCATCTCGCCGTTGAGCATGCCGTGGAGTTTGGCTGTTCCGCGGGGGAGGAACGGGTTAGCCACGGACAGAGGGAAATGTATCATCCTGAAATCCAGCATGAAGGGATTCGCGGCGGTGGAGTCGTTGAGGTTACCCGAGGCGGTGATGGTGCGGACGCCGTCGACCAGCAGGGTGGTGTTGGCGCGGATGGTGCCGGCTGCATTGGTGCGGAGGGCCAGCTCGAGGTCGAAGTCGGCCACCTTGTCGTTGCCGTAGTAGAAGTTTTTCAGCCCTACGGTGCCGTCGCCGTCGAGCGACTTTTCGCCGAGCGTTATGGACATGTCGGCCGAGAGGTCGCCCTTCATCGGGGGAGCGAAGGGATTGATGGCCAGCCAGTCCTGGAGCTTGATGTCGTTGAGCTGCAGGCGGATGGCCTCCTGGGCGGAATCGCTGTCGTTGTGCTGGGTGAACAGTTTCAGCGAGGAGGCGGAGTTGTGGAGGTCGATATTGGCGTCGAAGTGGCTGGTTCTCAGGTTGTAGGATACGAAGTTGTCGCGGTTTATCTCCCAGCTCTTGTAGCCGATTACGGGGTGGTAGGGTACGAAGCGGAGGGTCAGCACACCGGGGTAGGGGGAGGTGACGACCGAACCGAACGAGAAACCTGTCTCCTCCTGGATGTTCTGCTGGTTGAAGAGGAGCGCGAACTTTTCGGAACCGATGTAGCCGCGGGCCGAGATGTGGGCGAACTGGTCGAAGGTGCCGGGGGCGTTCTCGATTGAAAGCTTGTAGATCAGTGTGGAGTCAACCTGCTGGAGATTGAGGGCGATGGTGTCGAGGCGCGTTTTCCCGGTGACGAAACCGAGCAAGCGGGCGTCGCCGGAAATCAGCGAGTCGTTGCGCAGAGCCACCGCAAGAGTGTCGAACTTCATACCGGAGCCGGCGATGAAATTGGTCAGGATATTGTTGTTTCCGGCGTCGAGGTCGAAGCTGAAGGGGGGGAGGGCGCGCTGCAGGGCAGGGATGTCGAGGTTCCGGCGCTTCAGAATCGTGTCGGTGACGGCCATGGTGTTGGTCAGGGCAGCCATAAGGCTGTCGAGACCGTCGGAGGAGCTGATGCTTGCCCGCAGGTCGTGGTTGTCGAGACTGAGCGACACGGTGTCGGCGTTGGCCAGAGCCCTGAAAAGCAGGTCGGTGGTGCTGATTTCAGTCTCCTGCATCTTCCAGTAGAGCGATTTCACGTCGAGGTCGGCGTCGACCGAGAGGGGAGTGGTCTTCTTCACACGGCGGCGTCCTTCGCGCACGGTGTAGCTGCGCGGAAGCGCGAAGGATGCGTCGGCGGTGAGGTTCACCGAGCCGTGGCCGATGGAGTCGGAGATATGCAGCCCGGCGAAGTCGAGGTTGCGGATGTCGGCGTCGAGGTTCCAGCGGAGGGTGTCGGCGTCGATGTTGCCGTTGGCCCTGACGGTGAGGTTGGCTTCGGCGTTGCCGGAGTTTAGGAGGATGTCGGCGAGGCCGTCGCTGATATTGGCATCGAGGATTATGTCCTTGAGCGACTGGCCTTTATATCCGAGATGAATCAGCTGGATGTTACCTTTAAGAGCCGTTGCGGGGTTCTTAGGGTCGATACCCTGGCCCGAGATTTCGGCGCTGGCGGAGATGTCGCTGATTCCCAGCGAGGGGAGGATTTTCTGCAGCGGGAACTTGTCGGCGTCGAAGGTCAGGTCGTAACCCTTCTCGCGGTTTCGCCAGTCGGCGGTGAGGGCCACTGAGCCGTCGGCGGCAGTGGCTTCGATGTCGCCGGAGAAATTGCCGTAGTCGAGGCTGATGGTGCCGTCGAGGGTCATCGGGGGGAGGCTGACGGTGCGCGCCAGTTTGGCGTCCATCAGTGTGGGTTTCAGGAATTCGGCGTTGGGGATATTGCCGATGAGGGTCAGATCCCCGACCGCGCGGCTCAGGTTCATGGCGTTGCGGAGATGCCCCGATGCTTCGAGGTAGAGGTGGTTAGGCATCTCGAGCGAAAGCTCCTTCACGTTGATGTCCGACATTGTCCCTTTTGCGATGGCGGTCAGACTGACGGGCACCCCGCGGGGGAGGCCGTTGGCAATCGGGGCGAAAGCTGTGGGGGTAAGACGGCGGATGTCGTCGTTGGAAAGCTGGCCGTCGAGGTCGATGCTGAAGGGGGTATCGGGATCCATGCCGGATGCGCCGTTGGCCGGGGTTTCTGCGCCGGGGGCAGGCGGCGGGGTCAGACCCATCATGGCGGTGAGGCTGATTTCGGAGGAGGGGGTTGTCAGGCGCATGTCGCTGGCTTCGAGGTGGATGGAATCCATGTCGAAGAGACCGGTCAGTTCCAGGGGTACGCCGCAGCGTTCGCGGGCCGAGATGCGTCGAATCGGGGCGTGGACGGTTGTCCCGCGGTTGAGGAAGGAGTCAATCTGAATGTTGATTTCCGACGCCTGGATGTAGTCGAGGTCGAAATTCGAGCCGATGGGGCGCGCGCCTTCGAGGGCGTAGAGCGCCTTGGAGTCGGTCAGCGAGATTCGGTCGCAGGTGACGGTCCAGGGGACAGTGGCAGTGGTGTCGACGGGAACCGGTGGCACCGGGTTGGCGGCCAGGAACGCCGGGGTGGGGTAGATGTAGCGGGCATCGGCCTGGTCAATGGCTATCTCCTTGACCTTCACGGTATTGTAGCGCATATCAACGTCGGCATCGAGGATGTCGCCGTCGGCTATCGAGCAGTCGAGGTCGGAGATGGTGGGGAACATAGACATCCGGTAAGCGATGTTGGATAGCTTTCCATGGTCGAGGGTGACGTGCCAGTTGACCGGCACGGAGTCGTTCGGCGCGGGGCGGGGGACGGTGTCGGGGCGCATGGTAATCACCACTAAGCCGCTGTCCATCAGTATGTCGGAGACCCTGACGCGCTGGGCTTCAAGGTGAACGCGCGCACCTTTGAGTGTGGCATTCTGCAGGGCGGCGGTCATGTACATGGCCGAGTCGGGGGTGCCAAGACGGAAGTCAGTGCCCTGCAGGTTGGCTTCGGGCACCATGATTTCGCCGCTAAGCAGCGGAGTGAAGCTCACTCCGAGCTTTGCGCGGGCGCTCTGAACCGCCATTCCGGGGGTGGTGAAGTCGAGGGAGTCAACCTCCACGTTCAGCGGGAAGCGCAGCCTGAACCGGCTAACCGAAATCTCCATCTCCCCGGGCTTGGAAATTGCTTTCAGCACGCGTGGCACGGCAAAGTCCTGAACGAAAGGCATATACAGCAGAAACACCGTGAGCGCCACCAGACCAATCAAGCCTGTCAGCGTCCACAGCACTATTTTCATGAATCCTCGAAGGATTTTCCAAGCTGATGATACTTCTGCCATAGCCATTTCCCTCGGTTAAGGCCGGGAAGCGAAGTTTCCCGGCGGGAGTTGAAACGTATTTTCTTAACGCCCTTCGCCCCGCGAAAGTTCGTTGTTTACAAAAGTAATTAATTTTTTAAAATTCTACCGCTTCTTAACATAATATTTTTTTGAAAAGCACCTTTTTTGCGCCTTTTCCCCATTTTGAAATACTTTTTTTTGGAATTGCATAGATTTTCTCACTCTATCGCCAATATTATTTTTCTAAAGTGTCAAAATTCTGTCTGTCCACATTAAATATTGTTGCTATTTAATTAACATTTTATTTCATATATGCATATTTATTATAAAAAATACAAAACAATAATATTTTTAATTTATATACGAATATAACAATCTACAAAAAAATAATTAAAAAATGTGGATATTATTTAATTTATGATTAACTTTAAAGCGCTATTTAGAATAATCAACCTTAAATGGTGAAATTATTCAAGCTTAATAAACCTTAATATTCATTTATAAGTATATGTAATGAACCAGACAAAAAAATGATTCAGGTATATGAAACAATTTGAAAAGCAATTGATAATATTACTGACTATCATTATAGGGTTATATGTGACTGTTTCAGCCAATATAACTGGAATAGTGGTAGATATGGACGACAAGCCTGTAGAGGGGGCTGCGGTTGTGGCATTATAGTTGCCTGACAGTACGTATGTCGGAGGTACTGTGTCTGATGAGAAAGGGAAATTCTTGATACAAAACATCCCTGACGTTGCTGAATATATTTTACGGACAGAAGCCATCGGTTATGGAAATACAACCGTCAAGGCATCTCTGACAGCTCCTAACAAAATTGTTCTCCCCAAAAACGGTTTAGCACTTAATGAAGTCGTGGTTGAAGCAAGCACTGTCCATAGACTGTATCTTAACTACATATTGCTCCAGAAAATCAATTTAAGTGCCAAAGGAATATTCAAGAACAACATCGCACAGCAGGCTACGCTTCCCGGAGATAACGGTGTCACTTATTACATGCCTCTTGAAACCGGCTCTTCTCGTGCCCTGGAACTGCGGACCGGATATTCCGATGGCTTCTTCTCCCACAGATGGTTTGTTTCGGCAGATATCACCTATAATTTGATACGACTCGATAACCGCGACCTCCAGTCAGATCTGACCAATGGAGCGCAGACCGACTCGCAATGGGCTGTTAATGTTTCGTCCGACATCGCTTTCGGCAGTGACCGGTCCTGGCGTCTTGGCGTTTCCGGAAATTATCAATCACCACAACACAGTACTTTTTTAACAAAAAAGGATATACCGATTTCGGCATTACCGTTGTCAAATATTTCAAATTTGGAGGAAGACTGATGTTCATGGCTACCAACCTTCTCAACCACCATGGCTCGGGATGGTATGACTGTGCGGCATACTCCCAGACATTCCGTAGCCTCACCGATACTCGCTGCTTCTTCCTGAAATTCGACATAAGCTTCGGTAAAAGCTTCCGCATGCGTTCCAACCCTTCTTATGCCGACCGTCAGCTCCGGTAATTCGAGATGCAAGATATGAGCGGCACATCCGGTATGGGCGGCTATTGATTTCTGTATGAGATTCAAAGGTTTTCACTATTATCACCAGATTGAGCAGTCGGACTGCGGGGTGATTACCAAGAGTGATGAGTTTTGGCATAACGCTTTTTTTAAATTCTTCGGCTTATTAACTTAATTTTTTGGGAAATGAGCGGCATTTTACGTAACTTTGCGGCAAAACCATAACCACTATGCACATTTCACGCAACCTTATGGGTGCGCTCGCCGCTGCCGCCATGTTCTTCGGAGCTGCCGCCTCGGCTGACGCCTGCACCAATCTCATCGCCGCAAGAGGCGCCACCACCGACGGCTCCGTAATGGTCACATACGCCGCCGACTCCCATAACCTTTACGGCGAGCTGTACCAGCAGTCCGCCGCCGACCACGAACCGGGTGCCATGCGCCGCGTGGTCGAGTGGGACACCAACAAATACCTCGGCGACATCCCCGAGGTGGCCCACACCTACTCCCGTATCGGCAACATGAACGAACATGGCGTTGTCATCGCCGAGAGCACCTGGGGCGGCCGCGAGGAGCTTGCCGGATCGGGTCTCATCGACTACGGATCGCTGATGTACATAACCCTCGAGCGCGCCAAGACCGCCCGCGAGGCCATAAAGATCATGACCGATTTGGTCAAGGAATACGGCTACGCCTCCGAAGGTGAGTCTTTCTCCATCGCCGACCCCGACGAGGTATGGGTGATGGACTTAGTAGGCAAGGGTAAGGCCGACAAGGGCGCCGTTTGGGTTGCCCGCCGTGTACCCGACGGCTATATCTCGGGTCACGCCAACCACCCACGCATCCACAAGTTCCCCCTCAAGGATAAATCCGGCGAGACAATCTACTCCCCCGACGTCATCAAGTTCGCCCGCCAGCAGGGCTACTTCAACGGCAAGGACGAGGACTTCGACTTCTCCAAAGCCTACGCCGTCACCGACTTCGGCGCCCTCCGCGGCTGCGACGCCCGCGTGTGGAGCTACTTCAACAAGTTCGCCTCCGGCATGGACAAGTACCTGGCCTGGATCGACCGCGCCGAAGGTGAGCCGATGCCCCTCTGGGTGAAGCCTGACAAACCCCTGAGCGCCACCGACATGAAATGGATGATGCGCGATCACTTCGAAGGCACCCCCTACGACATGACCCAGGATGTAGGCGCAGGTCCCTTCAAGGTCCCCTACCGCTGGCGCCCCATGGAGTTCGAGGTTGACTCCGTGAAGTACGTTCACGAACGCGCCATCGCCACCCAGCAGACCGGCTGGAGCTTCGTGGCCCAGCTCCGCAAGGACCTCCCCGAATACCTCCGCGGCCTCCTCTGGTTCGGCACCGACGACGCCAACACCTGCGTCTACCTCCCTGTGTTCTGCGGCGTTACGAAGGTGCCCGTGCAGCTCGGCCACGGCGACACCAACACTTTCGATCCCAACTCCAACTTCTGGATGAACTCCCTGGTCGCCAATCAGGCGTATAACCGCTATTCGCAGATGATTCCCGACATCCGCGCCGTGCAGAAATCGCTCGAAGACTCCATCGCCTACGACGTCGACAAAGCCATCCGCGAGATTCCCGGCATCGGCGACGACGATATCGCCCGCCTCGCCACCGACGACCTCCTCGAAGTCTGGGCTCAGAAAGCCACCGACCGCTACCGCGACCTCGCCACCTTCCTGTTCGTCAAGTTCATGGACGGCAACATCAAGAAACAGAACCCCGACGGCAGCTTCCTCCGCACCCCCGAAGGAATCCCAGCCTATCCCGACTTCGGCGGCTACGACGACCCCCGCTACTTCGAGAACATCGCCCGCACCACCGGCTCCCGCCTCCAGGTCCGCCCCATCGACTACAAATAACCACCCTGATACCTCTGATGTTTTGGATATTTATGAAACATCAGAGGTATCAGTCATATCGTCTTTTGCGGATTATCTATTAGCATGGAATCCAACGAAATAATACTTTATCAGCCTGATGACACGATGAAACTCGAGGTTCGCCTCGTGGATGATACCGTGTGGCTGACGCAACAGCAAATCGCTGATTTGTTCGGTACCAAACGCCCCGCTATAACCAAGCATATAGCAAATATCTATAAATCAGGGGAATTAGAGGAAAATAGCACATGTTCCATTTTGGAACATAAGGGTAATGACGGGCTCCAGCGCTATACAACTAAGTATTACAATTTGGATGTTATCTTATCTGTTCTGTCGGTTACCGGGTAAACAGTCGCAATGCCACATTATTCAGGCAATGGGCTAATAAGGTGCTGAGAGATTATTTGCTCCGGGGGTATGCTGTCAATCAAAGACTGCTTCAACTGGAGAATCGGATGGAAAGACGTTTCTCCGAACAAGAACTGCACTTTGCAGAGCAGGACCGACACCTAAAACAACTTGATGAAAAGGTGGAATTTTTTGTCCGGACTTCATTGCCTCCAATAGAGGGAGTTTTCTTTGACGGGCAGATTTTTGATGCATACGCTTTTGTTGCAGATTTAATTCGCAGAGCTAAAAACAGAATTGTGGTAATTGATAGTTATGTCGACGATTCTGTATTGGTTCAGCTATCGAAGAGAACTCCGGGCGTAACGGTGGATATCTATGATGGCAGGATTTCGGAACAACTGCGTCAGGATGTACAGCGCCACAACAGACAATATCCCGGAGTAACTCTGCACTCTTACAACCGGGCACATGACCGTTTTCTGATAATAGATGAAGAAGTCTACCACATTGGCGCTTCTCTCAAGGACCTTGGCAAGAAACTTTTTGCATTTTCGAAAATGGACGTCATGACCGGCTCCGACCTTCTCCGCTCCCTTTAGTTTTTCATAGCCTGGGGATTGAATATTGAGGTGGTAAAATGTAAAAAATATCTGGAGAAAGATATATTGTTTTGAAAAATTGTGTATATTTGCATTTCTTAAACCTTCTTCATCCTTTGAAGACCATGAAAATTTCTGAAATCAAATATATGCGTAGCTACCGCCGCTGGGGATGCCTCGCCCCCCTCAACTGTTGCCGGAAGTTGCTGTCTGCCGGGATTTTGCCGGCGATGATTGCGGTGCTGGCTTTGGGGCTGATGGCTCCGAAGGCTGCCGCCCAGCGCGAGCAGAACAACATCTATCTGTTTGACTGCACCGGCTCGATGCAGAAAAAGCAACTGTGGGAACCAGCCAAAAAGGCCCTCGACACTACTATCGAAGCGCAGTCGGACCTCACCGAATCCAGATTCCATGTACTCCCCTTCGGCGACAATGTCTATGAGACCATCTCGTTCGGCGCCACCGGGTATTCCGGCAAGAAAAAGACCATCGAGGAGGCTGAGGACAAATATATCCGGCAGGCAAAATACACCAACATCTGCGATGCTCTCGACAAGGGTTTCGCGCTTTGTGACCCTGCCAAGGAGAACCGCATCTATCTGCTGACCGACGGCGATCCCAACCGCGGCGGTTCCGCCGAGGATGTCGCCGCAAAGATTGACCGTTGGTGCGCCAATCATAAGAATGCCCGGCTTTTTTATGTAGCCCTTGCTCCCGATGCCGTCAATCCGGTGATTGAGGCGGCCGTGAACCGTTGCCCCGACGCCTATATGGTGAAGTGTGTCAGCAACCTCATCCCCCAGATCGCCGACTTCCCGACCACTGAAATTCACGGCAACATCGAGGAGCTCGACAAAATCCACCCCCTGCGTTTCAGTCTCCCCGGCAAGAAGCCTATGACCGCCGAGTGCAGCGACCCGCTGTTTAACGTCGAGGTCGTCGGGGGTGGCTCCGACAACCGCCAGCTTGCGCTGAAAATCACTCCGCGCCGCCAGCTCGACAAGGCGGAACTCCACAGTCTCCTCACCCCGCAGGTCGATGCCGACCATAACTATTGCTTTTCGGTGAAGCTCATCCCCGGCGACAAGTCCTTCTTCATCGCCAACTCCGAAGTGCACGTCAGCGTTGCCGACCATATCCAGAGCAACCTCACGCTGTTAGGGGGCTCCAATGAGGAGACAGACCTCGGTAAAGCCAGGTGGTATCCTTCGTTTCTATGGGCCGACGCTGCGCCCGACGGGGAGGTGGCCGTGGATCTCGCTCCGCAGTTCACCAACGCCGCCGAGGATGCCGAGGTGCAGATGTCGGTGCAGCCCGGCGAGGGTGAAAGCCGCGACTTCCGCGTATTCTTCAACGATGAGGAGATCGCCGCCGACGGAGATTTCGCAATCCGTCCCGGAGCCCCGGCTCTGCTCCGGATTGTCTTCAACAACGACGCCAAGGAGGGGAAACGCTATTTCGCTCTGCAGCGCGAGGATTCGCAGGGTGTCGACCTGATTAATGGCCAGCCGACCGGCAGCGTCGACGAAATCCCCCTTCGCGGCAAATACGCCGTGAACTGGAACCCCCTGAAAACCTGGCTGGTAATCATTGCCATAGCGCTTGTGGGCCTGCTGCTGCTCTGGCTGTTGGTTCTCAAACGGTTTTTCTATCCGACCATCAAGGCCGGTCGCATTGCGCTGATGGGTCCCGGCAACTATATGTCCGCCAAGAAAATCAAAGGTATGCGCCGCGTGGTCTACACCTCGAAGCGCCGCAGCCAGAACCTGCTGTCGCGCATCTTCGTGGGTCAGGACCTCTTCATCCGCGCCGAGCATTTCACCCCCGAGATAGAGCTGACCGCCGGGTCGCGCAAGCGGGTGCGCCTCCGCTCGGTCAAGGACCCGCGCAAGAGTGCTACGCAGCAGCCCGAATGGGTCTTCTCTCCGACCTCCACCCTCTCCCCTTACGACAAGACGACCGCCTCTCTCCGCGACCCCTCCAACCCCGCCGCCCCCCCGGTCTCCTTCATCGCTGAGCTCTCCTAAGTCGCCTCCCCTGCCTTCCCCCTGCCTTCGCTGAAGCTCGGCGCCCCCCTTGCTTTCGCTAAAGCTCGGCGCTTGACCTGCCTTCGCTGAAGCTCGGCGCCGATACAAAAATTTTTGCTTTTGCCCATCAGAGTTTGCGAGCTTTTTTCGCCGCTCTTTAGCAAACTTTGCAGCGGGGTTTTCCACCGCTTTTCAGGCGGGGTTTTCAGCGAGGTTTTGCAGCGGGTTTTGCAGCGGGGTTTGCAGCGGGTTTTGCAGCGGGGTTTGCAGCGGGGTTGCAGCGACCGTTGGTAACTTTCGTTCTGTTATCGCGCGTGCTCGCGCGATTCCTTAAAATACTTAAATGCGCGATTCCTTAAATTTTAAATGAATAATAAACCATAAACAACTATAATATGGCTAAGCTCAGAAGAACGCTCCTGATCGGACTCGGGGGCACAGGCTACAAGTCTATCCTTAACGCCAAGAAACTTTTCTATGAAAACTATGGCGAAATCCCCCCGATGATCGGTTTCCTCGCCGTCGACACCGATGCCCCGGGCCTCAACGACGCTTTCGTTATCGCGAAGGACGGCAAAAAAATCTCCCTGAGCGCTTCGGAGCAGCTCCTGATTACCGTAGAGGAGCCGCGTGCCATATATCAGCAGAATAAGTCCTCGAATCTTTTCGACTGGCTCCCCATGTCGAACGTCGAAGCCCTTGACCGCCTGACAATCGGCGCCGGCCAGACCCGCTCCAACGGCCGTTTTGCCCTGACGGTCAACGAGGCTAAAACTTCTCAGACAATCCTGCGCAAAATCAGCGAAATCAACGATGCCCGAATCATCGACAATCCCCGCTACGGGCTTCTGAGCGCTGATACTGAGGTTCATATAGTGTTCTCGCTCGGTGGCGGCACCGGTTCCGGCACCTTCCTGAACATGGCCTATCTGGTGCGCCGTATCCAGCCGAACGTCAAGCTCTCGGGCTACGCCGTCATGGCCGACATCTTCCGCGACACCCTGTCGAAAAGCATCACGGCACGTGTCCGCGCCAATGCCGAGGGTGCCATCCGCGACCTCGACTTCCTGGCTCACCTCAATGCCAACTCCGAGCCTGTGGAAGTCAAATGGTTCCACGAGACAGACAGCGTGTCGAAGCGCCCCTTCGACGCCCTCTATATGATCGACAACCGCAACGCCAACAACGACTCCTTCCGTGAGATCAACCACCTCTGCCAGATGGTGGCCCTGGCGATTGTAACCTCCGTCGGCGAAATCGGCGTGGCGCTCGGCTCCATCTCCGACAACGTCAGCAAATGGATTACCGACGGCGTGATGGATGTAAATGCCAAGAAAGCCTGGGTTGCAGGTCTGGGTTGCGCCGAAATTATCTTCGACGGTTTTACCCCGGCGCGCCTCTATCAGATCAAGGCCGTGCAACAGCTTATCGACAAGATGCTCAACGGCGGCTGTCAGGATCCCGCGCAGATGGCAAACGCCTGGCTCGACAACGAGAGAATCCGCGAAAACCAGGGCAAGGATGACGTCATCAATTATTTCATGGCCCCGCAGCCCCCGTTCATGTTCTCCGACATCGACGACCTGACGAATCCCGAGCCTGGCTGCCGCCACTTTGTCGGCGGTGTCGGTATTCCCACCGACGACGAACTCAACGGCAAGCTTGACGCCCTCAAGAACCGCATAGACCTGTCGCTTGCGAAGCTTATGAACGACACCGCCAATTCCGAGTGCGGCGTATACCTCTGCGAAAATATCCTTAAGAGCCTGCTGGTTCAGCTTGAACTCTGCGACGGCGAGATGGTCAAGGAGCGCGAAACACTGCAGCAGGACCAGATCCGCATGGACAGCGCCCTCCACACCGCCTGCCAGGAGCTGGCCGAGTGCATGAGCACCCTGTTCAAGAAGGGGAAGAAGGATTTCATCGAGGCTGTATGCGAGCGCACTATGGGGCTGACCGTGGTTCGCCGCGAGATTATCCGCCGCGAGCTTGCCCACCTCTTCTACGGCTGGCTGCGCGAGCGCATCAACCAGTCGCTCAGGCGCGTGGACATCATCATGGAGAACCTCCGCACCGTGCGCGACTCCTGCACCCGCCAGATCCAGGAGCTGCTCTACAACGGCAGCGCCCCGAGCTTCTTCCAGTTCGACCTCGCCCGGAACACTCTCGACAAGGTTGTCTGCAACCCCTCCGACGTTCCCTTCAACAACTTCGTGATTTCGATGAGAAACAAGGGGGGAGTCGCCTCCTTCGCCTCCAAAAGCTCCCTCGAGGTCGAGGCCGAGCTTATGGAGTTCGCCGACGGTCTGCCGCAGGTGAAGGCCTACAAGGACTACACCGTCGACAACGCTCTCGATGCCCTCTCGGAAGCGGAAATCAAAGACCTCGTACGCCGGGCCGTAAACAAAACATTCCCCCTGCTCCCCTACAGCTACCGCGGCTACGAGGCTCAGGTCAAAAGCCAGCCCGAAGAGGCGTTTTTCATCGGTGTGGCCGATGAGAATAAATCCAGGCTGAAACGCGAGGACCTGATTCTGGGGATGGTCGGCGCCGACCAGCATGTCGAATACTCCAACATCGGTCTGAGAAACCGCATCATCATCTACCGCCAGATCGGCGTGGTTCCCGCTTTCACCCTCAGGGCTCTCGACGCTTACAACACCGAGTACAACGGCTGGGAAAAGGACAAACCGCAGGGTTCCCACTGGAATTCCAGGCTCTGCGACCGCATGGAGAAGGAGCGCTACTCTCTCTTCCCCAAGGATGAGGTAAATGAGAAGAAACTCCTCGAAACCTGGGTTACGGCCATCATCCTCGACATCATCAGCTACAACCCCGCCACCAAGCAGTATCAGATTGCCAGCCGCGGACTCGGCGGCAGCGCCCTGCGCAAGTTCAAGGTCGACATGGGCGCCACCCGCGACGAAGCCTTCCGGTTCCTGGAGGACAACTTAGACGTGCTCGGCAAGGAGATTGCTGCCAAGGTGGCCGAGATGAACGTGCCCGGTCCCGACAACCCCGTGCGCGTCAGGACCGCCCGGGCCTGTGCATCGGTCTGCGACCCGGAGGTATATCTCCGCGAAGTCTCGAAGTGTCCTATCCCCTTCGGGAATATCGAACTGTATCCCGCTGAGGCTAAGCTGATTGAGAAGGAGATCAATTTCATCCTCGACAATCTGGAAGCGTAACGTAAGCGCCATTAACCGGAATTCCCGGCGGCATGAACGCCGCCGGGATTAACCTGAAGAAATTATGACCTCGTTGTTGACAATATGGCCTTCGGAGCTGACGGCGGTGTTCGCCTCCAAGGTGGCGTCCCTGATGAAGGAGAACGGCCTGGAGGAAAACATTTACCGCACTCTGGAGTGCTCCGAAATGGATTCACGCCGCCTGGCCGCGCAGCTGAGCGCCGCCTACGGTCAGCTTGTGCCGCTCGACACGGTCGACCCGGAACTTCACTGCGTGGTGGTGCTCCCGCTGTGGGAGGATAACCCGGACGACTCCCTTAAGAAGGTTGCGGAGGCCATCGCGCTCAGCGCCAACCGTATGTCGGTGATTGTGATGGGTCTGCAGGAGAACCTGCGCCATCTCTTCGAGCCGTCGCTGAAATCCGAAAGCCGCGACCTTCCCGCCGAAAAGGAGAAGGTGAAGGCCAACATCGGGCGGCTCGAAAAGCTGATAGGGGAGAAGTTCCCGACCGGCGCCCTCGTGCCGGTCGACGACTATATCGTCAACGGCGCCCCCGTGGGGTTCACCCTCGGGGCGCTGGCCAACTACTTCGGGGTATTTTTCATAGCGCTCTGCGTGGCTTACCGGTCGGTGATGCCGCCGGCGCTGACCTCCGGAGAGGGGGGACGGCTGCTCGGCGTCGGGATTTCGCGTCTGGAATTCTCCAGGCGCCGCGTGGCGGAGTTTCTGCTCCACAGGGCGTTCCTCGCCGCCCTGGACCGCGCCGCCATCAATACCGACAGCATCGACACCCAGCGGGCCCTTAACCACGCCCACAGGCTGCTCGACGGCTTAGAGAAGCGCTACCCGCTTTTCTACGAACAGAAGATTCTGCCGCTACTGCGCGATTCCGGAAAAGACTACGGAACGATTGCCGCCGAGGCTGCCCCGCTGCTGGACCAGGAGGTGAACGACATCGAGCAGGAGCTCACGGCGTTCATGCATGACGACACCCTTTCGCTCCCCGAAAAGGAGGCGATCATGGCCCTTGTGGTCGGCCGCGACAGCGCCCTGCTCAAGGGTGTTACATACGACGAATCCTTCCCGCTGCTCGACGATGCCGTCGCCGAGCCGGTGAAACTGTATATTGACACCTTCAACCGTCTGGCTCCCGGCGACGGTTCGCTGTTGCCCCTGCGCGGCGATTTCCAGCTGCTGAAGCTCGACGAAGATACTGACGACCAGGCGGTCAACGTCGCCAACAAACAGCAGAACGAAAGCGCTTTCGACCCCCTGCCGTATATCAAGGAACTGAAACGTTCGATTCTCGACGTCACATCTTTTATCCGCCGCAAGGAGGCCGAGCTCGCTGCCCTGGAGAAGGGGGAGAACGAGCGCCGTGTGGTCGAGGAGGACAAGAAAAAGGGTGGCGACTCCGCCGAACAGGAGGAGGATAAGCTTCCGCCAATCGTGGAGCAGCCCCTCGACGAGCAGTATGCCGTCCCGGCCGGACTGAAACCGATGGACTCGGTCGACATGCGCCCGTATTTCTCGAAGGTGCGCAACCAGAAGAATCTCGGTTCCTGCGGCGCGTTTGCCGTGACCTCGATGTATGAGGCGATTATGAACCGGTTCTCGCCGGAGAACGCCGAGCGCGCCGACCTTTCGGAGCGGTTCCTGTTCTACTACACCAACGTGGTCACCGGGAAGCCCGAAGGGGGGAGCAACTACCGCGAGATGCTTCATATCCTCGGCTCGAAAGGTATATGCAGCGAGTCGCTCTATCCCTACACCACCGTCAACCTCCAGTCGCCCCCCTCGGAGGAGGCGATTGCCGACGCGCAGACCCACCGCGTGCTCAAGGCCCTGCAGATTCCCCTCTGCACCTCCGGCACCAGCGAGGATAAGCTCCGCGCCAACCACAGGCTCTATACCTCGGCCCTATCGGAAGGTCATCCGGTGGCCATCGCCCTGCGCCTTTACGACAATTTCGGCGACAACGGTCCATATATCAACCGTCCGACCGCCGAGCAGGCCGCCGGCGAATCCACCGAAAACCACGGCATGGTGATTGTCGGCTACTCCGAGAAGGATAAGTTTTACATTGTCCGCAACTCCTGGAGCGAGACTTTCGGCGACAAGGGTTACTGTTACATTTCCGCGGCCTATATCGACGACCCGGAGCTTTGTTACTACGCCTGCATCATCACCGAGACCACCGAAACGGGGGCCACTCCGCGCAAGGTGCTCCCGCTGACGGCGCAGTTCGGCAGCACCGAGGCCGAAATCAAAATGGCCTCCATCCGCAACATCCTCGACGAAGCGCGCGTGCAGCTCGGCTCCCGCAAAGAGCTTTATCAGGTGTTCTACAGCTACTATTCGGCGCTGATGCAGCGGCTCCAGCTCCCCGACCTGCGCAACAAGCTGCGCTCCCTGGCCGAGGAGGAGGCTGCCGGAACGTTCATGGACATCAATCAGCGGCGCGAGCAGTATTCCCGGGATTTCGTCGCGAATTTCAAGGCTTTCAAGAAGAGCTATCTGACCGGAGCCGCCATTCTCAGCGTTGTCACGCTGGCTTACTGCGTGGCAGTCGGTCTGATGAGTGATTTCGAGAAGCCGGGGACAGGCACTGTGGCATCCTGGATTATCGGCGGGGTGCTTATAGTCGTCACCGTAGCCTGCTGGCTGCATTATCCTTTCGCCTGCAAGCGGCGCCACCGCGAGATGAACGAATATCTCGCCGGACTCGCCGTCGAGGAGGAGGGAGCCCGGCGAAACCTGCTGGAGATGCAGCTCCGCTATCATATCGGAGGTCTGTGGATCGACCGTCTAGAGGAGCTGCGCACACGCCTGAACTCACTCTGCCGTCGTCTTGACAGCTACAACGACCATCTCCGCCACTGGTACAGGGAGGATTCTGAAAAGGGTGCCGAACTGGCGGTGTCCGAAGGGCAGATGTTCATCTCGCTGGCCGACGCGGATCTGCTCGCCGAATTCTTCGACCGCAACTGCGAGAAGATTGTCGACGGTATCAGCCTGATGGATACCTTCGAGAGCTACAGGGTTGACAAAGAGACGATTAAAGAGGCCCGCGAGAGGCTCGCCGCTGCGGTCAGCCGGGCAATCCTGGCTCTGATGGAGGATTACTCTATCACCGACCATCTGCTCGGAGTCCGCAGCTACGACTACGTGGCACCCTGCGATATGACCGGGCTGCTCGGCACGATGCTGCGTTGCGGCCAGACTGTTACCCGCCATGTCACCACCGGGCTTACCGCTCCGCTATGGGTAATTGTGGCGGATGTCGCCCCGGTGCTGAAACCCCGCTGGGCGGCCGCCATCTCGCCCCACTTCCCCGTGAACCCCGTGGAAGTCCCCTCCGCGACCTCCGACACCCTCTCGCTCATCTCCCTCCAGCCCCTCTCATCGGCTTCGCTTCGCTGAAGACCGGATTACCGGAGCTGAAGCTCCGGCGCAGTGACAAAAAGATTTGTTTGAGACGGGAAAACGCAGTGACAAAAAGATTTGCTTGAAACGGAAAAAAAATGTAATTTTGCAGCGAAGTCTTGTATGACAGAGATTTCCGATGTTAAGAGATTTCGATATTAATTGTCATTTGCGATGACTAAGAAATATGATTATCTTGTGATCGGCAGCGGCATCGCCGGGATGAGCTTTGCCCTGAAGGTCGCTAATGAGGCGCACCGCGTGGCGCTGGTGTGCAAATCTTCGATTGAAGAGGCCAATACGGCTCTGGCTCAGGGTGGCGTGGCCTCGGTTACGAACCTTGAAGTGGATGATTTCGACAAGCACATCCACGATACCATGGTGGCGGGCGACTGGCTCAGCGACCGCGCGGCGGTCGAGAAGGTCGTGCGCAACGCTCCCTCGCAGATCCGCGAGCTAATAGGCTGGGGCGTGGACTTCGACAAGAAAGAGGACGGCACGTTCGACCTGCACCGCGAGGGTGGTCACAGCGAGTTCCGTATCCTGCACCACGCCGACAACACCGGTTTTGAGATTCAGGAGAGCCTGATCGAGGCTGTCCGCAATAACCCCTACATCGACGTCCTCGAGGGCTATTTCGCCGTCGAGATCATCACCCAGCATCATCTGGGGAAGGTTGTGACACGCCGCACTCCGGGCATCACCTGCTACGGCGCCTATATCCTGACCCCCGAGGGGAATGTCGACACCTATCTGGCCAAGGTCACCGTCATGGCCACCGGCGGCGTGGGTGCTGTGTATCAGACAACTACGAATCCCTTAGTCGCCACCGGCGACGGTATCGCTATGGTTTACCGCGCCAAGGGCACGGTAAAGGATATGGAGTTCATCCAGTTCCACCCGACCGCACTGTTCCACACCGGCGACCGCCCCTCGTTCCTCATCACCGAGGCGATGCGCGGCTACGGCGCAATCCTGCGCAATCTCAAGGGTGAACGCTTCATGGAGCGCTACGATGAGCGTCTGGAGCTCGCGCCCCGCGACGTGGTTGCCCGCGCCATCGACTCCGAGATGAAGCTCCACGGCGACGACCACGTATTCCTCGACGTCACCCACAAGGACCCCGAGGAGACCCGCCATCACTTCCCGAACATCTACAAGAAGTGCCTCTCGCTGGGCATCGACATCACCAAGGACTACATTCCCGTGGCTCCGGCCGCCCACTACCTCTGCGGCGGCATCAAGGTCGACCTCAACGGCGAATCGTCAATCGAACATCTCTACGCCCTGGGCGAATGTTCCTGCACCGGTCTGCACGGCGGTAACCGTCTGGCTTCCAACTCGCTGATCGAGGCTGTGGTTTACGCCGACGCTGCCGCCAAACACGCCTCGAAGCTCGTCGACGGCTACGCTTTCCGCGACGATGTTCCCGACTGGAACGACGACGGCACCCGTCATCCCGAGGAGATGGTGCTCATCACCCAGAGCATCCGTGAGGTGAACCAGATCATGGGTACCTACGTCGGCATCGTCCGCTCGAATCTCCGCCTCGACCGCGCCTGGAACCGCCTCGACATCCTCTACGAGGAGACCGAGAAGCTGTTCAAGTCGTCGAAGGTTTCGCGCGACATCTGCGAGCTCCGCAACATCATCAACGTCGCCTATCTTGTAATGCGCCAGGCCAAGGAGCGCCATGAATCGCGCGGCCTGCATTACTCGCTGGACTACCCGCCGGTGCCTCACAACCCCGAAGCGCAATAAATCCCATGCGGCATACGTTATTATATACATATGCCCCTCGTTCGCTACATACTGCTGATCGTTGTCCTGTCGCTCACAGCGGCGGGACAGCTCGGTTTTGCCCTTTCGCCCGACCACCGCAAGAAGGCGCAGGCCGCTGCTGTGGTGAAGAAGGCTGCGGTGTCGCAGGCGGCAGTCGTGGAGGATGATGAGGCAGCGCTGGCTCCCCCGCCCGGGGCGAAGTCAGTTGACGACCCCGGCAACGGCATGCGCAAGGTCTTCCGCGGGAAATACCACACCGTCACCCCCGAAGGGGACACCGTTTTGGTGGTGATTTTCAACGAGATAACCGTATATCCTCCCCTGAAGTTCAAAAACAAAAAGCAGGAGGAATTCTACTGGCGCACGGTCCGCGACGTCAAGAAAACCCTCCCATACGCAAAGCTCATCTGCCAGACCCTCCTCGAGACTTACGAATACATCGAGACCTTCCCCACGCAGAAGGAGCGCGAGCAGTATCTCAAGGAGATGGAAGGCGCTGTGTTCGAGCAATATAAGCCCGTGTTGAAACGCTTCTCGAAAAATCAGGCGCGGATGCTGGTGAAACTCATCCAGCGCGAAACCAACCAGAGCGGCTACGACATCCTGAAAGCCTTCTTAGGCTCCTTCCGCGCCACCTTCTGGCAGGGCTTCGGCCGCCTCTTCGGCGTCAATCTCAAAGGGAAATACCAGCCCGACCGCGACGAAAAGGACGCCATCATCGACCGTGTCTGTGTCCTCGTGGAGCAAGGCCAGCTGTAAAAATCGGGGGTATGGCTTGGGATTTGCGGGAAAATTTGTAATTTTGTAGGTTAAATCGAAAATTATGTCTGAAACTACCGACAACAAAAATATGCGGGAAGCGGATAAAAATATGCAGGAAGCGGAGCTTCCGAAGGATGAAAACGGCAAGCCGATGAAGCCGACGGTGCTCGATGCCGAGGATATCACCAAGATGGTGCCCTGGTTCGCGAAGCATCCGAAGCTGCTCAACTGGCTGATGCATTTCCTTCAGCTCGACAAGGTCAACGCCCTGCACGCCAACAACTGCCGCAAGCACGGTTCGGAGGTGGAGCGCGGTTTCCTGCACGACCTCGACATCACTGTGAAGGTGCGCAACGGCCAGGTGCTCAACCACTTGCCCGAAGGCGCGTTCGTCACCGTCAGCAACCACCACTTCGGTGCGCTCGACGGCATCATCCTCATCGACCTCATCGGCAGCCGCCGCCCGAAGTACAAGGTGATGGTGAACATGTTCCTGAACTACATCTGGTCGATGCGCCCGAACTTCATCGCAGTGGACGCCATGGCGTCGGACGACCCGAAGAAGAAGGCCGTTTCTATGGCCGGCATCAAGGAGTCGATCAAGATGGTTCGCTCCGGCGAACCTGTCGGTTTCTTCCCCGCCGGCGCCGTGGGTAAGACCAACTGGCGCATGCGCCTGAAGGACCGCCAGTGGCAGGACTCCATCATCCGCCTGATCGAGCAGCTCAAGGTGCCAGTGGTGCCGATTTTCTTCCACGGTTCGCAGTCCTGGTGGTTCAATTTCCTCGGGGTAGTGTGCTGGCAGGCCCGCACCTTCCGCCACCCCGCCGAGGTGTTCCGCAAGCGCCACAAGACCTTCAAGGTTACTATCGGCGACCCCATCCCCGTCGAGGAGCTGAAGCAGCACATGGGCTCCGTCAAGGAGTTCGGCGACTTCATCCGCAAGAAGACCTATGACCTTCGCGACGACCCCGAGATGAAAAACCGCCCGCTGCTCGTCATCTCCCCCGACGGCTCCGAACAGCTTCTTGAAAAATAAAGGAGGGTAACTTTCGTTCTGTTATCGCGCGTGCTCGCGCGATAGATTTTAGTCGTCAGCGCGTTCGCGCGCGATCAGTCAGTTAAGTTTAATTATGGACGATTCACGTATTCAACAAGCCAAGGCCCGGCTGGGCATTATCGGCAACGCTCCCGGGCTCCTCAAAGCCATCGGGCGCGCCCTTCGTGTGGCGCCCATCGACCTCTCAGTGCTTGTCACCGGCGAAAGCGGCTCCGGCAAGGAGTTCTTCCCCCGGATTATCCACGCCTTCTCCCCCCGCAAACACTCCAAATATATCGCCGTGAACTGCGGCGCCATCCCCGACGGCACCATCGATTCCGAGCTTTTCGGCCACGAAAAAGGGGCCTTCACCGGCGCCGTATCCTCCCGCAAGGGCTACTTCGAGGAGGCCAACGGCGGCACTATCTTCCTCGATGAAGTCGGCGAACTTCCCCTCTCGACTCAGGCGCGCCTGCTGCGCGTGCTCGAGACCGGCGAATTCCTGAAAGTCGGCTCCTCGCAGGTCCAGAAAACCGACATCCGCATCGTGGCCGCCACGAACGTCGACATGGCCAAGGCCATCGCCGAGGGGCGGTTCCGCGAGGACCTCTTCTACCGTCTGGCGTCGGTGCAGATTTCCGTGCCGCCGCTTCGCGACCGCGGCGACGATATCCTGCTGTTGGCCAGGAAGTTCCTGACCGATTTCGCCGACACGAACCGCACCCCCCCCGTCGCCCTGACGGCCGACGCCCGCGAGGCGCTGCTCAACTACTGCTGGCCGGGCAACGTCCGGCAGCTCAAGAACATCATCGAACAGGTGGCGCTTTTCGACGCCGGCGAGGAGGTGACGGCCGCTGCCCTGAAGGAGTTCCTGCCCGAGCTGGGCACCTCCGCAATCCCCGCGGTTTTCGGCGGCGAGCGTCTGCCGGTGGCCCCCGCGCAGCCGTCCGATAAGACCTACGAGAGGGAACGCGAGATGCTTTTCTCCCTGATTTTCAAGATGAAAAACGAGATTGAGCAGCTGCAGGGAACCGTAGATTCACTTTCGGACCGCGTTGCCGACCTCGAATCCGGCTCCGCCGCCCGCTTGTCGTCCGCCGAGGAGGTCTCCGCCTCCGATGCCACGATTTCGCGACCCCTGGTGAAATATTCCCCGACAGCCTCGAAGCTCCCCGGACTCACCCCGAAGCAGATGGAGGGGCGTTTCAGCGGCAGCGACAATGTCGTCGACACCACCGCCGAGGCTGTGGAGGACAGTGTCAGCGAACGCGAGGCTATCCGGCAGGCTCTCGACCGCAACCTCGGCCGCCGCAAAGCCGCCGCCCAGGAGCTGAACATCTCGGAGCGCACCCTTTACCGCAAAATCAAGGAATACAACCTCGAATAACCCCCCCGCGATCCGTCGGGTTACTGCGCGGAAATCGGCGATTTCCGAATTTTCTCTCTCGAACAGAAGCTCTTAATTCCAAATTAAAGATGAAGAAGCTCATAATTTCGCTTATAATGATTCTGGCCGGGCTGTCGTATCAAAGCTGCCGAATCAGCTACAAATTCAACGGCGCGGCCCTGGACTACAATATCTACAAGACGGTGCACATCGGCGAGTTCCCGATTCGTGCCTCGCTGGTCTATGCGCCTCTGCAGCAGACCTTCGAGAACGAACTGCTTGACTACGTGACCCGCAACACGCGCCTGCGTGTCGTCGATGGGGCTTCCGACCTCGACATCGAGGGGGAAATCACCGGCTATAACCTCACACCGCAGGCTGTCACCGAGGATGCCTACGCCTCAAAAACACGTCTGACAATCACCGTCCGCGTCAAATACACGGACTCCAAGAACGATAAAAACGACATCGACCAGAGCTTCTCGGCTTACCGCGATTTCGACGCCTCGCAGATGCTGATGGATGTGCAGGACGAGCTGTGCGAGCAGATTTCCAAGGAGCTTGTCGACCTTATTTTCAACGCTACGCTCGGAAACTGGTAAATGAGTTTAGGAGTTGATGAGTTTAGGAGTTGATGAGTTTAGGAGTTGATGAGTTTAGGAGTTGATGAGTTTAGGAGTAAAAAATAACGCGCAATGAACGAAGACCAGGAAAAACTCAACGAACTGCTGAGCCGCAGGGAAAATCCCGGTGGTCCGGCTCTCACGCCCGAGGAGGAGCAATGGCTCGCTGACCTGACGGCCCGTTACCCGTTCTTCACGCTCCCCGACGCGCTCCGCGAAGCGCAGCAGGGCGAGGCTCCGTCGTTGCGCGAAATGGTCTCCGGTCCTGCTCCCGAGGCTGCAGCGCGGCTCCACGGCGTCGAGGAGGCCAGCCGTTTCGACGGCTTCTACCCTCCTGCCGATCTTCCGAAGGCTCCCACCACCGAGGCGGCCATCGACGACTTCCTGAACACCTGGGGCCATCAGTCGGCCGAGGAGGATGAGCTGCTTGAACGCTTGATTTTCAATCCGGTAGCCGATTATTCGCAGCAACTGGCCCGCGAAGAGGAGGTTTCGCTCCCCGCGGCCCCTGCTGCCGACATCGATTCGCGCGACGCCCGCCTCAACCGCTTCATCCTTACCCACCATCCCGGCTCCCGCCATCAGGAGGAGCAGCCGGCGCCCAAAACACCCGAAAGCTCGCCTGCTTCCCAGCCAACTCCGCCGCCGGCATCCCCGTCTGCTTCCCAGTCGAAGTCCCAGCCGACTCCGCCGAAGTCCCAGCCGACTTCCCAGACTCCGCCGCCGATTCCCGGAAAAGGCGCCCTTCTCAGCGAGTCTTTGGCCAAAATTTACATAAAAACGCACCGTTATGAGCAAGCTTATGAAATTCTTAACGATTTAAGTTTGCGTTTTCCAGAAAAAAGTGCTTACTTTGCAGACCAATTGCGGTTCCTGCGTAAACTCGTGCTGAATCAACAAAGGCTCCGCCTTGAAAATCAAAAATAATTTACCGATTATATGTATATTCTTACAATCGTATTGGCAGTTTTAGTTTCGATTCTGCTGATTATCGTAGTTTTAGTTCAAAAATCAAAAGGTGGAGGCCTCTCCTCTACATTTGCCGGCTCCAACCAGATCATGGGTGTGCGCCGCACAAACGACTTCATCGAGAAGGCCACCTGGACCTTAGCTGCAATCATCGGCATCCTTTCCATCGTTTCGGTTTGGGTTATGCCCAAGGTCGTTACCGGTGCCCGCGTAAAGCCCACCACCGAAATGCAGGTAATCAAGGGTACTGAAACTCAGGCTCCTGCCGCTCAGACAACTCCTGCTGCTCCCGCCGCCGACAAGGCCGAGGCCCCCGCCGCTCCTGCTGCTGAGGCTCCCGCAGCCGAGACTCCCGCTGCTCCTGCAGCCGGCGAATAATCAAGCAATCCCTCCCTTCGGGAAACCATATAGGGAGCGCCTTAAAACGGCGCCCCCTTGTTTGCGTATAATTATGAAACTGAAGCAAGAATTCATTGATATGCTCGCCGGTATCGGCGACAGTCGGTTTGAAAGACTTCCGGAGGTCCTTTCAGAGACCGCGCCGGAGGTTTCCGTGCGCCTCAATCCCCTGAAGCGCTCCAAAATCGCTGATTTTGAGACCGGGGAGGCGGTGGCGTGGTGCGATGCAGGACGGTATTTGGCTGAGAGGCCGAAGTTTACGCTCGATCCGCTGATGCACCAGGGGGCTTATTACGTCCAGGATGCTTCGTCGATGATTATGGTTGAGGTCGCAAAAAAGATTGCGGCATTCCTTGGTAAGGAAGAGGGGGAAAACTTCGAAGGGGATTATCCTGAGAATCAGGGGGGTAGGCCGGTGCTGTGGCTGGATGCTTGCGCGGCACCGGGTGGAAAGAGCACTGCGGCGTCCGACGGACTTCCCGAAGGGTCGATGGTGGTCAGCAATGAGTTTGACTATGGTCGCGCGGAGGTTCTGGCTGAAAACCTCGCGAAATGGGGAAGGGCCAACTCCGTCGTAACCCGCGGTGACACAGCGCAATACCGCCGTGTCGGAGAGATTTTCGACGTTGTGGCTATCGACGCTCCATGTTCCGGCGAAGGGATGATGCGCAAGGACCAGCAGGCCTGCGACCAGTGGTCCCCCGGCCTCGTGGAGGAGTGTGCGGCCCGGCAGCGCGAAATCCTCGGCAATGTCTGGGAGGCCCTCCGCCCCGGCGGATATCTGGTCTATTCGACCTGCACCTTCAATACTACTGAGGATGAATCCATAGTCCGCTGGCTTGCAGATGAATACGGCGCCGCCCCCGTTGACCTATCCCTCCCCTTCTCCATCGACGGCGCAGTCGGCAGCCAAATTCCCGCGCTGCGTTTCATTCCGGGCCACATCCGTGGCGAAGGCCTTTTCCTCGCTGTCCTCAAAAAGCCCGGCTTTTCGCGGCTGAAGGATTTCTCCAAGCCTGAAAGCCGCAAAAAAGCTGTTAAGAAAGGGAAAGAAAATCGTAAGAGTGTCGCTTTTGACTTCAAAAGATCCCTTTCATGGCTCCGCGCGGAGGTGGTTGAGCAATTTGTTATCTCCGAGTCTGACGGCGCTCTGAGGGCATTTCCGAAAGCCTGGGAGCGGCTGCTGCCGCTTTTTGAGGAGAAATTGCAGGTGATTTCCGCCGGAGTACTGTTCGCCGAAATCAAGGGGAAAGACCTGATTCCGACTCAGCAGCTTGCGTTGTCGGAGATTATGAACCCCGGAGCCTTCGTGCAGGCCGAAATGACCCGCGGGCAGGCGATCGACTATCTTGCGCGTCTGTCAGTCGAGCTTCCGGAGGGGACTCCCGCCGGCTTCGTGCTGCTCACCTATGCCGGTCTTCCGCTCGGTTTCGTAAAAAATATCGGAAACCGCGTCAATAATCTTTATCCTAAAGAATGGAGAATCAAGAACTTACCAAAATAAAAGAAGCTGAAACAACAGCCGATGCCGCCGCATCCCCGGCGGCCAAACCGACTCGCGGAAGCTACTGGCGCGACTGCTGGGAAATAATCCGCCTGGGATTTCCCGTGCTCATTTCGCAGCTCGGAATGATTGTGGTGGGCTTCGCCGACAACATCATGGTGGGACACTACAGCACCGAAGCGCTGGCGTCGGCATCGTTTGTCAACAACCTTTTTAACCTGCCGCTGTTCGGCGCAATGGGTTTCTCCTACGGCATCACGCCGCTGGTCGGGGCACTGTTCACCAACGGCAGCCGCGAGAAAATCGGGAAAATCGTCAGAATCGGTGTGCGGCTGAACCTGTTGGTGTGCGCGCTGCTGATGGCGGTGATGACCGTGTTGTTCCTGAATCTCGCCAATATGGGGCAACCCGTTGAGCTGCTGCCGGTTATACGGCCCTATTACCTGATTGTGCTGTTCGGGATGATTCCGGTCTGTCTGTTCAATGTCTTTGCACAGTGGAGCTACGGCATCCGCAACACCGCGATGCCGATGTGGATCATGCTCGGCTGCAATGGGCTGAATATCCTCGGAAACTACCTGCTGATTTACGGCCACGGCGGCTTCCCGGAACTCGGCCTCACCGGCGCCGGAATCTCGACGCTGACGGCCCGCATCCTCTGCGCCTCAATCATCCTCGGGGTATTCTTCCTGAAGGCTGAAAACCGCTCCTTCGTGGAGGGATTCCGCCGCAGCAAGGTTACGGGGGAGGACACCCGCACGGTGTTCGGGATGTCGTGGCCAGTGAGCCTGCAGATGTCCTTCGAGACCGCCGCCTTCTCGGGCTGCGCGGTGCTCTGCGGATGGCTCGGAACTGTGGAAATGGCTGCTTTTCAGGTAGTTGTGGTAATCGGCACGCTGGGCTTCTGCGTTTACTACGCGATGGCTACGAGCGTGGCCGTCCTGGTGTCGAACGAATCCGGGCGCGGCGATGACCGCGGGATGCGCCGCGCGGCGTTCGCCGGATATGCGGTGATTCTGGCGTGCTGCGCGCTTTCGAGTCTCTTTTTCGCGCTCTGTGCGCGCGATTTCATGCATATTTTCACCGACGACCAGGCGGTGCTTGCCGCGGCCGTCGGTGTGATTGTGCCGTTAGTGCTTTACCAGGTCGGCGACGCCACTCAGATCAACTTTGCCAACGCGCTGCGCGGCACCGGGAATGTCCGTCCGATGATGTGGATAGCCTTCGTGAGCTACATAGTTGTCGGCCTTCCGGCGAGCTATCTGCTCGCATTCACCTGCGGGTTAGGGCTTTACGGGATTGTGCTGAGCTTCAGCTGCTCGCTCTTCCTCGCCGGGGCTCTGTTCCTTTATTTCTTCCTCCGCACGGTGCGGCCAAGAAAGGCGTAATACAGAATCGCGCGTTCCCGCGCGATAACAGAACCGGGTTGCAGCAACTCAGAAGTTTAGAACCAGAGGCGGAGGGGCGAGGGAAGACCGGGGGCGGTCAGGAGATAGGCGCCGGAGGGGAGGGGCAGACGGTAGCTGTCGGTGACTTCCCCGATGGTCAGAATCAGTCGGCCGCTGAGGTCGTAAACCTTTACGTCATAGGCGGTAGCACCTTCGGGGAGGGTCAGCAGGGCGCCCCCCATGCCGTCGCGTTTCCAGCCCATCGGCACGGCCCGGTCGGCCTCCGGAGACTGAATCCCGGCAAGCAGGTTCACATAAATCTCATTCGACGGGTCGGAATAAACCCCTAAACGACAGGATTTTACATTATAGCTCTCCTGCGAACCGGGCTGACAGCCGGTGATTTCGAGGGAGTTGACTTCGGCGACCTGCTCCTCCTGATATGTCTCGGCGTCGAGCGGGAAAACAGTGCGCGTAACCACGTAATAGTCAACGACATCCTGCGAGGGTACCTCCCATTGGGCGGTGTATGAGGTTTCGGTTACGGAAGCTGCTTCGAGGGCAGTGACGGCGTGGAGCACAGGGCGCTCGAGGGCTTCGCCGCGGAGGGCCACACCGCGCGATTTGGCGCCGTCATAGTCCGTCACGACCAGCCGAGCCTGATGCTGGCCGAGTGAGGTAGGCTTGTAAGTGACGCGGATCCAGGTGCCTTCCGGCTTGTTGACGTCTGAAGCGCTCACCATGTTGCGCTCCACCGAGAACATCGCGCGGTCAGTGCCGGAGATTGTAATCGAGGGGGAGGTGACGATATTCTCGCCGCGGAACTGCAGCGAGGCGGTGGAACCGACATTCACGATGTTTTCGCCGAACTCCAGCGCCATATCCTGCACGGGGGTAATCAGCACCGGGTCGCCGGAGGGCTGGGAACCGGCGGGGTAGAAGAACTGCCCCTTCTTGTTGCCCCACAGATATTCGGCCAGCTCGGGGTAGTCGATGAAGGGGTTGCGGTTGGCCTGCACCTTGTAAACCTCCTCGTTGCGGTCCAGTTCCTTCTGGCTGACTGGGTCCTCGCGGCTCCAGCGGAGCAGCATCTCCGACGCCCAGGTGTTGAGGGTAGGGTAGGTGTTGTTCGACACCATCCAGGTGTAGCGCCATGTGAGGTTCTGGTAGCAGGTGACCATATAGAAATAGGTTCGGGCGAAGTCCCCCTTGTATTCGTCGGCAGGCTCGAAAACCGTCCGGGCGCCCCCCCCTTCGCCGCTCACGGGAGCGCCTACGGTCGACACTCCGTTTTCGAAGGTCGGTTTGCCCGTGACCTCGCCGAGGGGATAGTTCGACTTGGCCATGTTCGCGGCCTGTTCCGAGGGGTAGAGGTGGTTCAGGTCTACATACGCCGGTGTGTCCTGGCTGCCTCCCCACCAGCTTTTCGGGAAGGAATGTTCGCGGTTCAGGCCCCAGAACGAGTTGGTATACAGGGGGATATTGCCGTACATCTCCCACCACTGGCCGTATTTCGGGCTTTCCGGCGGGTATACGTCGGTGCGGCGGAAATAGTTGGGGAGGGCGTTGTACGAGGATACCTCGGTGTGGGCGTAGAGGAGAGTGTGGAGGGCCGTTTTGAGGTCGGCGTCGCGCTTTCCGGAAATCGAGGAGTAGTAGCCGGCCGGGATTTCGGCCATGGCGGGGAGCACAAGCGTCAGCAGTGCGCCCGCAATGATATGGTGCAGGTAGCTCTTCATGATAATATTTCAACACCCGGGAGGGGCAATTGGTTGAGATGCGCGTTGAAGCGTGGCGGATTACTTTAGATGTGCTTTGATGCGTGTCAGGATTGAGGCGGGAGTGATGGCCCGCAGGCAGAGGTAATCGCCGCGGAAGCAGGGCTTGTTGCCGAACACCGAGCATGGGCGGCAGGTCATCGGCAGCTGGATGATGTCCTCCTCGTTCTGGCGCCACCCCTTGAAGCCGCAGTAGGGGTGTGTGGCGCCCCAGATGCTCACCACCGGGGTTGCCACGAGCGAGGCCAGATGCATGTTGGCGGAGTCCATGGAAACCATCACGTCGAGGTGGCTGGCCAGCGCGAGTTCCACGGGGAAGCCTAAGCGCTTCTCGGCCAGCGAAGTGACGTGGGGATAATCCCGGGCCCAGCGGTCGAGGATTTCCCGCTCGCTGTCGCCGCCGCCAAAGAGGAACACCCTGACTCCCGGCTCTTTCGAGAGAGCCGCCACGACCTCCTCCATCAGCTCCGTAGGGTAGATTTTCCCCTGGTACTTGGCGAAGGGGGCGATGCCGACCCATCGTTCGCCGGGCTGCCGGGGAGCGGTGACGGCGGCGAAGGTTTCGGGGGCACCTTTGCCCGAGGGGGTGTTGGCAAAGAACCCCTCGAAACGGGTCTCGACCGGCAGCCCGATGGCGTGGAACGCCTGGCGGTAGCGGGCGCGGTAGGAGAGCAGCGGCAGCAGCACCTTGTTCTGGCGGCGTGTCAGCGCCCGTTTGCCATTGCGGCCATTGTTGATTGCCGACACGGGTATTCCGCCCATACGGCAGAAAAGGCGTAGCAGCCGTGTGCTGAATTCGTCCTGGAGGTCGATGAAGGCATCGAAACCGACCTGCTCGCGAAGCTCGTTGTAGAGCTTGCGCAGGCCGCCGATTCCCTTGTAATCCTCGAGATTCACGCCGATAATAGTCAGATTTTCAGGGGGATTGATGAAAACCGATGTCATCGACTTGCGGGTAATCATGGTGAAGTGCACGGTGCTGTAGCAGGCGCAGGCGCTGTAGAGCACCGGGACCGTCAGGGTTACGTCGCTGAGAGCCGTGAAACGCGCTGTCAGCACGTTTCGCAGCCCGCGGGGATTGTTCGGTGCGGGATTAATCTTTTGCATTTATCGCGGTTTGCAGGTCAACCGCAAAGTTAACCAAAAAACTTCAATAGCCCAAAAAACCGCGGAAAATTCTTGGCTAAAGCTGGGGGGGAAAGCGCGCTTTCATTGCGCTTTAATTTCGCTTTAATCGCGCGATCACGCGCGATAACAGAACGAAAGTTACCGACGGTCGCAGCAATCCCTGATGGGCAAAAGCAAAAATTTTTGTATCGGCGCCGAGCTTTAGCGAAGGCAGGGGGGATTAGCGGCGGCGGAGGACGGAGCGGACGCGGGCTTTGAGCTCGCGGATGGAGAAGGGTTTGATGAGGTAGTCGTCGGCCCCGGCGTTGAGGGCGCGGATAATGGTTTCGGGCGACATTTTCACCGAGTAGGCTATGATGGCGATGTTTTCGTCCTCGTAGAGCTGCTTGATTTGCTCCACGTAGTTCAGACCGTTGTTGTCGATCGAGAGGTCAATGAGGATGAGAGAGTAGTCCGACAGGTTAAGGTTATAGATGTCGCTGCCGCATGCAAGAACGTCTACGGTGTAACCGTCGCCCGAAAAGCTTTGCTGAATCATTTCAGCAAGGTCGGGCTCGCGGTCGACCACAAGCAGACGCACGGCGCCGGCTACGCGATTCAGATCAGACGAACTTACAGGGTTTTCAAACATTGCTGGTGTTATTACAGAGGTATGTGCAAGAGCCCACAAGGGTGTTGCGTTTTATTTTTGTATCCGTCCGAAAACGGCCGGCTTTTGCGTAGCGCTTTTGCTTGCTAACTTTGCAAACAAAAACGCTATGTTTAATTTGAATGAGAACAATCGCATCGTGATGGCTCAGCATCCGACT
>CABUTS010000006.1 GCA_902494515.1 uncultured Muribaculaceae bacterium
CTGGCAGTAATATCGAATTGGATATATGATTCAGGCGACCATTGCTGAGTGATCGCCTGAATAAGTGTAGTCTTTGATGTATTCGCGTTTCATCGATTTCTTATCCCGAACTCGCGTTCATATCTTCCTCCGGCGACATAAGGATATATGAAGGCCGTAAGGCTATGGCTGACGACATCGCCCGACCATCTCGGCAGCGAAAGCCTGTCAAAGAACCGGTCGGTCATATCTCGCTCGACTTCCATCCTGCTGACACACCCCGGATGACCGATGAACTTATGGAGGAAGTAGCGCAGGACTATATGCGGCAGATGGGACTGACCAATACACCTTACATAGTGGTGCGCCACTATGACAAGGCACATCCTCACTGTCACATAGTTTTCAGCCGTGTTGACTATGACGGAAAGATCCTGACTCAGACCACCAACTTTAAGAAGAACGAACGCGTCTGCAAGGCTCTCAATCTGAAGCACCGTCTTATGCAGGGCAAGAGGAAACTCAACACCGATGTTTCCAAACTCCGAGGTAAGGAGAAAGTCCGCTATCAGCTTGTCCACGACCTTGCGAGATTCTATCTCACTCCCTCTGTCACCGACTGGAATTCATACGTTGATCTCCTGCGTAGGAACGGCATAACAGTGCGAGAGAAAATCGGAAAGTCAGGGCGAGTCAATCTTTATTACGGAGTTGGCAAGCACGAGTTCTGGTACAAGAAACTTGATCCGTTTCTCAGCCGCGAGAATCTTGAACTTAAATTCAAAGAGCGTAGAGAAAAACAGCAAGCAGAAAAGGCTCAACCCCGGACATCCCCACAGCCTCAATCGCAACGACAGTCACAGCCTCAGACACAACCCAAGCCGCAGCCTAAGCCGATAGTCATACCTCCGTTGCCGGATGTGGTATGTGGAGTAAATATTGACCGACTGCGGCAACAAGCATATCAGGAGGGCAAGTTTATAAGCATCGGTATCTGCGACCCTGACGGCGTTGTGCCAATCAACCATTGGATATGGTATGATTTTGACAAGGGTTGCCCGGTAATGAGCCGGACATATCCCTCCGACCATACAATCCCCGAAGCGTTCCAGCGACAGTTGGCGACAAAACAATCCCCAGCATCGTCATCACAAGGTGCCGGAATCCGGTTATCATCGCCCCCTCTCGGTGGAAATATTCCCGAAGAACAAGGCTTCGCCCACGGTGACGGAATACCCGACGATTTCAAGCATTTTCTTGAAATGCACCCCGGCATGAGCTTCGAGGAGGCCAAACGCCGTTTCAAGAACGAACAGAAAGCCAAGCAAATCCGCAAAGGCCCGAAACTCCACTAACCGACAACGCCACCGAGGGTTCCATTTCTCTCGGTGGCGTTATTAGCAATTGAAGTCTAAAGTTTACCAATTGGGATTTGTCAATAATTCAGGGTGATTTGGAATATACAATAAATCAAATACAAAAATGTACTCGTTGATAACATTTTTTATTTGAATAGGCAACATAAGCCTAAGCTGTTTCCCTTTTAAATGGGGTGAAGATGGAAACATTGAGTCACTTACCCATTCACTTAATACATCGCTGTATCGAACCCTATCAGTAGGAGTTGCAACATCCTCAATCTTAGCGTTAGATATAATGGTTGTTGCAGGTTGAGAAGAATTTCTGTCTGAATATCGGGTTCCCGCGTGCATAACTTTTGATGTTGAGCCTTCTGCATCAACAAAAACAGCCTCGTCCCAAATAATCTTGATAGAATTTGGGGAGATGTTTTTTAGCTCAAATGCGAATTTTGAATTTGTTGCAAAAATAATTAAATCTACAACATTATCAATGTAACTAAACTTTGAAACATCATTATCTTTTATTTCTTTGGTTTTTCCATATCTGATAGCCGAATTAGAAGGTTTGACAACCTTAGATAATGTAGCTATGTATGAGCCTCTTTTTGCATTCTGAAATTTGGATTCACAATACTTTTGAGGGTCTTCTTTTGTTTCTTCAATTTTTCCTGTTGAAGAATTTTCCAACGAATAGTAATAATTGGTACCATATTTTCCTTTATCTACGCGGACATCCACAATTTTATACGAAAAGGTACATTCGGGATCTGAAATAATTTCACCAATTCTATCAGCAGCATTAAAATAATTATTGGCAATTTCTTCGGGAGAAGACACATATTCCTTTGTATAAAGATAGTCCTTATCATTTAGAGAACTCCTTAAGGTAAAAGTAAAAGGAGAAACATCTACGATGGTTAATGTTATACTGCCATCCGAATTACAGAGTTGTTTTCCAATGTTATCAGTATAGATGTTCAAGTCATCTACTCTAAGAGTCATATCTCGATTAGTAAACGGATTGGTCACAGAATAGCATAACGTAGGATATGAATCATATCCTATTGATTTCATGATAAGACTATCTACTGTTAAATCGGCGTTGTTTTGAGCGGGAATTTTTTTGCCTTTAAATTGGAGAGCAGCCTCGTTGAATTTATCCACAAAAAATAGTGGCACACGATAATTCTCTGTGTTGGCAAATGTATTTTTACCATAAGAGTAATACTCTGGATAATTTAGAAATTCAAATTTTATTTTGACTGAAGGATCGTTTTTTTCAACCATTTCAAATTTGATTTTTTTATCATTCCCAGAAACTTTTTTTATTATATATGGAGTATAAAATTTACCATAAAAAATTTCTGAGAATTTCTTATCATCATAAGAAGGTTTTTCTTTAGGCAAGTACTGTACAACTTGACCTACATATTGTTTGTATCCCTCGGCATTGGGGAAGTGACCAAGCCCAAATTCTCCGAAATGGGCTTCGGGATGGTCGCCTGCCATTGCAGTAGATAACCCCACAACAAGGCAGATGATAAAAAATAAAAATTGTCTCATATACTGTATTTTCGATTTATTCATAAACAATGATTCGGTAAATTTTGAGGAAGCCCAGTCTCGTCTAAGCCGCTAATTGAGCCAACCTCTGGTTTATTTTCTGAATTATTTTGAGATGCGGAGATTTTCCGTAAGTCGAAATAATTGTCGAGGCAAGATACGACTCGAACATGAGCCGTTTGAACTGAGGCACTGACAGGTCGGGGTAATCCTTCCTTATGACCTCCTTACAGACATTGAGCGTGGTGAAGGAAAGATTGAACGCGAAGTCAAGCCGATCCTTGTCCCGGGTCTGCTGGGACTGAAGACCTGTGAACTGTTTGGCATCGCGTATGCCGAACTCAATCTGGAATCGTGTGCGGTAAAAGCCGATGATCCGTTCGGGAGCCATCCCGGTATCGGTTGAGAAATACACGAGGGACTCCCCGTTCTCGACAGGGCAGACGACTATGCGTATATCGCGTTTCAACGCCCTTGAATTCACGACTGCCGTATGGCATTGGGTTTTGACTCCCTTTGAATCCGTATATATGAATGAAGTGAAGACTGACATATCAAGGCTGGAGAAATCCACTTTTTCGCCATACTTCTTCTTGCGTCCACGTCTAAGCGATGCGCAGGAATCGGGTATGGCCAGATACCTCAGATACGAGTTGGAACGTAGCCTGCCCACAAAGCGGAATCCCATCGCAACCACTTCATTTACAAATTCATATTTGGAGAAGAAGGCGTCTGCAACCATAATATTGGTCAGAGGAAGCAACTCTTCGGCCTTTGACCTTATCATGGATATATACCAGTCAAGCATCGACATGTCCTTCTCCGACTCAAGAGTCTTGAAGTTCGGAGACTGTATCGCACCGAGCATTACGCAGGTGTGCTTGCTGATGCTTATGGCTCCGATGGCCATTATCTCCAGCCCCCGTTTCACCCGTTGTGCCACCCCGGACCAGAAACGGCCTATGCCGTACGTCAGTCTGCCGGCTTTGGAGATAAACGACGGATCTATTGCTATGGCGATGTCATCACCGTCCCCGATACTTTCACGGGTAATGCCCATGTTGACTTTCATCCAGTCAACCGAGCCCTTGAAATTGGAGGCAAAGGTCTTGGCCGTACGACCACCATAGCGTGACAGCCGGGTAAAATTGATTTTCCCCGGAATCAACGCGACTGTGCGTATTGTTAAAACCAGCCAGTTGAGAAACCTTTTGCTCATTTGGGTTGTAGTATTTTCAAATACTGATTTGCACCGACAGGTGAAGTCTTTGAGAATCGCCAATACGTTCATGGTCTAAGAGTTTTATAATGAACGCTTTGGCGATTCATTTGTATCTGCGATATTATTATATTAACTTAATTTTCAATAACTTCGGCATTTTTTACCGAACCATTGCATATGTCAACTTTAAAAATAAAACGTGAGCCAACTATGCCACGTCGTAGTTTGAAGGTCCTGAGAAAACCTGTGAGCAGATGTAACAATAGCAGCTCACGCTATACGCGTGAGAACCACTATGCTCTTCCTTGCTCAGTTTATGAATTTCTCAGGTTCTCAAACTACAAGATAAGCATAACGCTTCCTATTTTTTCAAAATGTTGCTGACAGGCTACGCCTATCCGATTGCAAAGTTAGCTATAATATCCCATAGTTCAATGGAATCAGGGAATAAAAATTTTCAGCATCGAACAGAATCCAGTGTGTTCTCTTGATTTCTCTAATGAAAGGGGGTAATGAGAGGATTAAGGAGAGCCACGGAACAGCCTCTACCGACGGAGGTCTCTATCAAAACATTTAACAGAATCTATAATTAGAGTGTGGTGACCGGGCGAAATTTTGGGCTGAGGTCACCACATTTCAAGGCTGCGATTATAGTTAAAGGCTGTTAAAGTTTGGATTGTTGAGATGGTTTGGTGGAGTTGAACGGTGGTGAACGAAGAAGAATAGCAGTAAGTCAATAGTTGAATATCAACAAGTTAGAAGTCAGAACATATAGATACGCATACGCCACTACACAAATAAAATTCAGTATATCAATGGATTAAGAGATATGTGGTGACTTTTGTGGTGACCCGGAGGGCGGCGTTAAACAAAAGACCGCTAACTCATTGAGAATTAGCGGTCTTTTGTGGTGCCACCAGGAATCGAACCGGGGACACAAGGATTTTCAGTCCTTTGCTCTACCAACTGAGCTATGGCACCATCTTATGTTGGCTTTGACGCCATCGTTGCAGGCAGGCAGGGTTTCCTGCCGTTTTGCGTTGCAAAGGTAGGAAGTTTTTTTGAATTGGCCAAATTTTTTAGGAGAAAAATGAAAAATAATTGATGAAAGCGCAAAAAAGGCGCAAAAAAGATGTAAAATGTGGCACGGGGAGTGCGCAAGACAGGCACAAAAGAGGTATAAAAAGTACATGCAGGGGGCGAAGGGAATAATAGTGAGCGAAGAAGGCTGAATGAAGGGGGCGAAGAGGGCGCAAAAAGGCCGGCTTCGGAGAGGGAAGCCGGCCTGATATGTGGGATGTCGTAGCGCGAGGCTCGGGATGGAGCTGGTGCGCGGCGGGGTTAATCGAGCAAGCGGCGGGATTAGCCGTGCAAGCAGCGAGTTAGCCGAGCATGCGGGGGGTTAGTCGAGTAGGATGTACTTGGTGGTGTTCTTGACGCCGGGGCAGGTGTTGTACTTGAGGATGTCACCGAAGACCATCACGCGGCGGCCCAGGAGCTGCGGGTTGTTGGAGAGGTTCAGCGCTTCGCGGACGGGGCCGTAGGGGAGCTGGACGTCGATGATCTCGTCTTTGGTCGAGGCGCTGGGGGTTGCGGCGAGCAGGATGTTGTTGTTCGAGGCGTTCTCGGCGGTGAAGTGGGGATCGTAGTCGTGGTAGGTGCCGACGATGTAGCCGATGACCCAGACGCCGGGATAGTCGGAGACAGTGGTGGACTGCGGTTTGAACTCGATGACCTTGCTGACGGTGTAGGGATCGTCCTCGGTGCCGGAACCGCCCACGGCGATTTCAACACCTTCGAGGCTGAAGTCCTTGGCTGCGCCGGAGACGTTGGTCAGGCCGTAGGTGCCCATGTATTTGCCGAATGTGGCGTAGACGCTGAGTTTCTTGCCGAGGTTCTCGGGGTGGGTTGCCAGAGCTACATAGCCGCGCATCACGGAGTTCTGCGGCAGGGACATCACAAGGCACTGCGAGAGGTCGCGGGTGTCGGGAGTCTGGGCGATGACTACCGAAGAGCTGAGGGTTGCTTCGGCGCCCCATTCGATCTGGCTGGCGGAGGTGATGTTCTCGACTTCGGGAGCGATGGTGCCGACGATGTATCCTTCGGTCCACGCGGTTACGGTTTCGCCGGCGTTGATGGCGCTGACGGCCTGCTCAACGGTGTAGGGACGCTCCTCGCTGCCGAGGGGGAATGTCGGGTTGCCGACGTTCATGATGCCCTCGACGTCAATGAGGGTGAGCTGCCAGGAGGTGGAGGGGTCGGAGGTCGACAGGTAGTAGCCGAGGATGCCGACCACGTCGCACTTCTCGGTGGGGAGTTTGGTGTTCCAGAAGTTGGAGTAACCTGAGGTACGGATTGTCAGCTGGGAGTTGTTCTTGTCCTTGATGACCTGATTGACGTTCTCGTGGTATTCGCCGAGGACATCGAGGCCTCCCTGGGGCACGAACTCAACGTTGTTGACGCGTACGAGCTGCCCCTGCATGCGCTGCAGATAGGCCGCATTGGTGGCGTTGGTCGAGAGGTCCGAAAGGTCGGCGATGGTCAGGGTGTCGATTTTCTCGGGTTCGGGGAAACCGTTCATCTCAACGTGGCCGGTGAGGAGCTCGGGAGCCATGAAGGTGGGCTGATAGGTGTTGTCGCGGGCCGACCACTGGGGGTAGCCCATCTGCTCGAGACCGGAGTACCGGCCGATGTAGAGACCCGTCAGGTCGATGACAAGTTCCTGGCCGACGCGGTAGTTGAGGTAGAGGTTGTAGGCGTTGATCGAAAGGGGGAGCGCGGCGGTTCCGTCCTGGATGTAGATCGACTTGAAGATGTTGCCGGGCTTGTCGGAGGAGATCACGCGGCCGCTGACGATGTAGTGGTCGCCGTTCTCCTTCGTTCCGATCTGGACGCAGAAGGGGGTATTGTCCTGCCAGAACGCCTCTTTCACTTCGAGAATCGTGGAGTTGGGCTTGAGCGAAGCCACGGGCTCTTCCCCGATGAAACCGGGCTCATCGTAGGAGTTCTCGCAGGCGGAGAACCCGGTGAGGGCAGCGGCCGCCAGGAGAGCGTATGTAAGATTCTTTATTGTTTTCATGTTAATTCAGAAATTGGAGAGCGGTGAGTTACTTGGTGCCGATAATCTTGACGTTCTTCACCTCCCATGTACCGGCCTTGGCGGCGGTGGATATATAATGGAAGGCGATCTGAATCTGCTTGCCCTCGTAGGCCGAGAGGTTGATGGAGCCTGAGGAACGGAAGGTCCAGGAGGATGCGTCGGTGAAGCCGGGGATAGCGAGGGCTGTCCACTGGCCGCCCACTTCGCGGACTTCGAAGAGAGCCTGTGTCTTAGCAACATCCAGGGATGCGTAATAGTTGCATGCCTGGTCGAAAGATGCGGCTACATTGTGGGCGTTTGTTAGGTCGATGACGGGGGAGATCAGACGCGAGGAGGCGTCGTGGTCGCGGCCGCCGGCATAGCCCGAAGCCTTCATGCAGGCGTAGCGAGTGTCGGAAGCCCAGACGTAGCTGAGTCCGCCGAGCTCTTCATCCTCGATGGTGAAGTCGCCCTGGCCGGAGCCGAAGGATTCGAGGAAGATGGATTCCACGGGAGCGTTGCCGCCGGTGAAGTCCTCGAGGTCCTCGTAGTCATTGATGAGCACCTGCCATTCGCGGTTGTAGAACGAGAGGATGCCTACGATGTTGCCCTTGCCCCAGGGGAGAATCATGGGCCAGATGGAGGACTGACCGGAGTTGTAGAGCTGCACACGGCCACCCTCGGCGTCGAAGGCGTAGCGGGAGGTGGAGGAACCCTGGATGGCGAGAGGCTCGCCTGGGTTCTCGAATTCCATGTCGAGGAACTTGACATAGCGGCCTGTCCAGGCGAGGAACTCGTCGGTGGTCGGCTGGTTCTGCTCGAAGTAACCCTGAATCTGGGAAGCGGTGACAACGGTGGGTTCCACGGCGTGCGGAAAACCGTAGCACTCGGTGTGGGCCTCGAATTCCTCTTCGGGGATGCGGCCCGGCTGCTCGCGGCCGGTCTGAGGCACGGTGCCGAGCTGCATGCAGCGGCCGTAGGCGCCCATGTAGAGGCCGGTGACGTCGATAGCCAGCGTCTGTCCGATCTTGTAGTCCTGATAGAGCTTGGTCTTGTCGACGGCGATGGTGAGACCTGCGGTCTCATCCTCGATCATAATGGTCTTGTAGATATTGCCGGCCTCGTCGGAGGAGGTGATGGTGCCGGAGATGATGTAGTGTTCGCCGTTATCCTTGGTGCCGACCTCCTTGGCGTAGGAGAAGGCGCTGGCCTCGCGGTTGACGAATTCCTGTTTCAGTTGAAGGATGGTGGTGTTGGCCTGCATGTGTGGGCCGTCGCCGCCGGGCACCGGCAGCGGGGGCATGGCCTTGTCGTCGTCGCAGGAGCTGAAGCCGACGGCCGCTACCAACAGCGAAGCGATATATAGAATTGACTTTTTCATAATAGTTTCAGCTTTGAAGGGTTAGAAGCGGACGCCCACGTTGAAGTAAACCTTGATGCCCTGGGCATACTGGAGTTTGGTGGGATAAGCATTGACGTTGTAGCGCTTGGTGTCGACGCGGCTCTGCTGGAAGGCGTTGATCACCAGATCCTTGTTGTTCAGGATATTGGAAACGCTGAGGTTGAAGTTGAGCTGTACCTTGCTGATGTAGAGCACCTTGCCGATGGAGGCGTTGAGCACCCACTGATTGTCGAGCTTGGGCTGGTCGGCGTACTGGTTGATGATGGTCTGGACCTCCTCCTTGGTGTTGGCTACCGACCAGATGTCGGGCATCTCCTCGTGGAAGGGGTAAGCGAGCTTCACGTAGTAGTCAGCCATGAAGGTAGTGTTGACGTTGAAGAACCACATGCCGGGGGCAGTGTAGTCCAGGGCCAGGTTGACGGCGGTCTGCGGGGTGGAGGTGCAGGTGTAGTTCTTGAGGTAAACCTGACGGACCTGATCGGGATAAAGGCCGTTCTCGGTGGAACGCAAACCCATCGGGTTGTTCTTGTACTGATACTTGGCGTAGGTCCCAGCAGCCGAGAAGGTCAGCGACGGGAGAATCTTGAAGGCGGCGCCGACCTCGATACCCTTGTACTGGCGTTTCACGCCGCGGAGGGCGAAGTTGGTGAAGGTGTTGAGGGTTTCGTCGTAGAAGCCCATGCGCTCCATGGCGTCGTCCATATTCACGAAGAAGGCACCGACGCTGCCGCGGAAACGGCGGTAGTTGAAGGTGTAGTTACCGTCGACCGCGAGGGTCTTCTGCGACTTGAGGTCGCCGACGGTGGTGTCCTTGTAACGGGGCGAGATGTAGGCGTCATTGACCAGCGGAGCCTGAGTGCCGTACTGGGCGCGGACAGTGAAGTAGTTGCGGCCGTCGAGCTTGTAGGTGATGCCGGCCTTCACGGCGTAATCGGTGAAAGAGTGAGTGGCGGACTTGCCCAGAGAGTTCTCGGGGGCGCGGCCATTGCGCATGTGGCCGAAGCGGTAGAACTGCTCCCAGGAGATTGTAGCGCCGTAGTTGATGTCCCAGTGAGCGTAGCTGTGCTGGTTCTGAACCCAGGCCTGGAGGCGTTGCACATGGAAGTTGTAGTCATAGCCGAAGCGGTCACCCTTGACGACGCGACGGTTGGGACGGTTGAGGTCGTTCTGGAGAATGTCGGGGTTGGCCGTCGGGTCATACATATCGCGGTCGGAGAAGGGATCGATGTCGACCCAGAATTCACCGCCGAGGAGGTCGCGGATCGTCATGTAGTCGGCCGAGCGGGTGTAGTTGTAGTTGACGCCCCCCTGGAAGGTGATGTTGTCGCTGAAACGGTGGTTCACGGTGGAACCGATGATGAAGTTGAACTGCTTGGAGTGCTCCATCTGCTGGATGTAGCTCGAGCCGATGCGGTCCTTTTCGGGGAGCCCTTCGTTCTGACGGTTGTTCAGGTAGTTGGTCTCATACATGAAATCCCAGTCGATCTGCCGGATGCCGCCGATGTCATTGCGCCAGAGGTTGGCGTAGTAGTCATACATCTCCTGGTCGGGAGTGTCCTGGTTCTCAGTGAAGTATGAGGGGAGATTCTTGTAATAGTCGGGCTTCGGGTCGTTGGCGCGGTAGTAGTTCAGACGCGTGCGGGCGAAGCTGGTCCAGCGGAAAGCGGCCGAGGTGTTGACGGTGGTGTTTTCGTTCTTGAACAGATGGGTCAGCATCAGAGTGGGGTCGAACTTCTCGCGGATATTGTCGGAGCGCTTCTTGCCGTTCTGCCAGCCCCAGGTGGGGTTGTAGAGATTGTCGCCTGTGAGGTCATAAACCTCCTGCACGGTAGCCTTGCCGTTGGCATACTGGGTCGGGGCGCCGTAGAGGGTCAGCGTTACGGAGTTTTTCCGGCCGAACTGCTTCATCAGCGACATGAACAGACCGCCCGAACGATAGAATGTGCCGGGAACCACACCTTCGTCGGAGTAGCGGGCGATGGCCGACATTGTCAGGGCGAAACCGTTGGCGGTCATGCCGGACGAGTATGTAGCCATGCCGCGGAACTTATAGTTGGCGTTAGTGTAGCTCAGAGTTCCGTTGAAGCCGGGGGCATAGGTGTCGGTGATGGTGTTGAAGTTCTGCGAACCGGCGATATCGCCGAAACCGTAGGCTGCTCCGCCCAGACCGACGGTGGCCGTGGAGTTACGGAAGGCACGGGAGGTCATGCCACCGAGCTGCGAGAAGGAGAAACCGCCGCGGATGAGGTCGTTCATCGGCAGGGAGTTGATGTAGGTCTCCTGATAGCGGCTGCCGACACCGCGGTAGTTGCTGTAGAGGGGCGAATAGCCGTAGCGGGTGAACTTGTAGTAGATGTCGTCCGACGCGCCGGTTAGGGCGGTGACGTTCTGGCTGTTGCCGTCCTCATCGTCGAGGAGCGACTCGTCGAAGAGCGACTCCTGCTGGCTGTCAAGATTGAAATTGTCGGCGGCGGAGTCATCTGAAATAATGATGATGTTGCCGACATTCACGGTCTGGTCGTTGTAGAGGCGCACCTGCGATGCACCGGGAGCATAGCCGGGAGCTTCGACCGAGAGGATAGCCTCGCCGGGGCGGGCTGTTGAAATGCGGAAATCACCGGCAGGTCCCGTCATTACGGTAATGCCCTGATCCTGGATTGAAATGGTAGCACCGGGGATGGGACTCCCCGAATCTGCGTCTACCACCACGCCCGAAACCACTGCCGTCTGGGCCAGTGCGGGGATGGCTGCCGTCAGCAGCATCAATAGAAACAGTTTGAATTTCATGTTAAGGTGTTATGTTGATATGATTATAATCAGATTCTCAACTGATTAGGTGTTGGTGCAAAGTATCTGCGCAGTCCCAGTGAGCCGACGACGCGTTATTAGCCCGTAAAGATACGCAAAAAATTATTAATAATCCTCAAATCCGTCACGCTTTTTTCTTATGTTTTACAACATATCAGACAACTTCCGCCCAATATCTCAAACATAACATTCAGGATTTAGCGCTCATCGTAACCGCCGCTGTTAGGGGTTATATATTATTAACGAATATAACTGTGGAATCGTTCTTGACAACGAAGTTGAAAATTTTACCCTCCTCGGTCCGGCACTGCCAGACCGTAGCGTCGTCATCTCCAGGCATCCCCCCCTGTAAGACCTCTCCCGCATAGCCCCCAACGGCGACGAGCATCCGCTCCCCGCCATCACCATTCCAACCCCCAAAACTATAATTGCTTTCTTCATCCTCTAACTGGTTATTCACAAAGTCAGCACTTTGCAATCTTTACGCCAGATATATTTCTCAAGCAATCTTGCCGGTCTCTATTTCGGATTTCAGGTATTGGAACAGATAAACTGCGCCCTGATAATAGAGCCCACATTCCGGGTCATTCAGTTTGGCGAAGGTCGTTGAGGAATATAGCTCATCGAGAGCGCGGCGTATATCCCATCCATACTCATTCATCAGCATCTCGGTTAATTCAGCAGCTAGACACTCTATCTGAAACTGTATATCCTGACTCATAATTCAATGCGGGTTAGAAGGTTTACGGCTTTGGAAGTGCCAAAAAAGTACTGAACAGCGTGATCCCCCCGAAATTTCAGTTCCTCAACAAGAGACGCCACAGACAAATAGCCCATAATATAGCGGCGAATCTGAACACCAACAGTATCATCGGCTATCGGACCAATCACAATATCATAAGGGTGAACCGGCGTATCGGAGTTGATTTTGCGATTTTTTACCACAAACTCAGCCCATTCTTCAGAGTAGCCAGGGAATACCTTTACATTAAGTCCGAGTTCTTCCGCTTTGTTTTCGTCAAATTCAAAGCAGGACAATGTGGGCTGACCTTCGTTTTTAAAACGAACTGTACGAATGGCCATTGCTATAGCCTGATCGGGGTTCGCGTTGAGGTAGAAACCCTGCCCGAAATCTTTTCCCCGTTTGCTTTTGGAAAGGTCAATCTGCTTGATGGCGACATTCGAGCCATGGTAAAGACGAATCATAAACGGCCTCCTTTCCGATAGCAGAGTTCCTGGAGGTCGGAAACGGCATCATCGATAGAGAGCGTGTGCTCGGCCGCATAACAGTCCATAAGAAAATCTATGCCGGTAAAACGGCGCAAATAGGCATAAGCCTGTTGGTTAGACAAGCCGAAGCGTTGTGCAAAAGCGCCGACACACGCCACCACATATTCTATCCGGTCAAAAAGTTCTTTCTTATCCATAGACGGCTGACAATGTTTGATGTTACGCCACAAAAGTAATAATAATTTTCGAAACTACAATTGACAACCGAAAATAAACAATCCGCTCCCCGCCATCACCATTCCAACAGCCAAAACCAAAGTAGCTTTCTTCATATCCTATATTCACATCTTGTTATAACTGACTACCAGTGTTTACAACTGACTACCAGCTATTCCAACTCCTCAACTCGTTTGAGGGCTACCTTATACTGCATTTCATTTTCTATCTTTGTCATATCTAACAATTTAAATGGTGGAACAATAAATCCTATCGTATTCCTTATGAGTGCCTATAAACCTTATCAACACAAATTGCGGAATAAATTTAATAACAACAACCATACGATAATCATTGCCTTTAATATTAAAAACATAATGTTGATTACCGACATAATCAACTGAATTGTATGTTGCTTTGATATCTGCAAAACAATTCCATTGGGCCTTCTTGACTTTGCAAACCCAATCTTCAAGTGCAACCCGCGACTATGGATTGCTTCTCTTTACGGTATCTGTCCGAAATACAGTGATACTATTTTATGATAAAACGAAAATCCCCGGCGGCCTGGAGGGGGCGCCGGGGAATAGCTATCGAGGATTACAAGGAACTTCCCGGAATCGGGAGATTATAGGGAGTCCCGGAATCGGGGGATTACAGGGTGGGGAGGAGGGTGAAGGCGAAGCGGAGGGGCTTGGCGGGGGTGAAGTCAGCAGGCTGGAGCATGTACTTGTTCAGCGGGCGGGCGCCCCAGGAGTTGTCGCCGCCGAGGCCCATCATGCGGGCGTCGATAAAGAGGTCAACCAGCGGGGTGGTGCCGGCGGGAGCGGCCGGCGAGGTGGTCGGAACGGCGTGGTTCTGATGGCGCTGCTGCGGGTTGACGGGACGCTGCTCGTCGTCGTCGCGGTGGCGGCCGCTGTCGAAGGTTTCAAGCAGGTAGTTCGAGGCGTTGAATTCGAAGACTGCGGGACCGTCGGCAACTTCCACACCCTCGGCGGGAGTGGCGATCACCTTCAGACCCTGACCGGATTTCGAGGTCAGCGAGAGCCACTGGGTGTCGGTGTGATGGGAGTTTTCCTGCGGACGTACGTGTGCTTCATACATATCCTTTACGGGGATGGTATAGAGGTCGACGAAGGTCGAGGTCTTGCGGTCAACATAGTTGTCCCAGGGTCCGCGGCCGTAATAGGTCAGCTGGTCGAGGCTGGCGGGGAGCTGCATGCGCATGCCGATACGGGGGATTGCGGGAGCCTTTTCGTTGTAGCAGAAGAAGGTATTGTCAACGGTCACAGCGCCGTCGGGGCGCACGGTGTATACACTCTTCCATACCGAGTTAGTGTTGCGGTAGTCATATTCGCAGGAGACTGCCACAGAACCGTTTGCGAGTTTCTCGGCAGCGAAGTGGCGGACCTGCGGAGCCTCGTAGGAATCCTGTTTCCAGACGCCGAGACGACGGGGGGTATCCCATCCGTAGTCGTTATCGGTCGGTGCGCGCCAGAAGAAGGGACGCGGGCCCTGGCCGTTGACCAGCAGCTGCTTGCCGCCGAACTCGTAGGAAACCATCAGGCCGGAGAGGTTGCAGAAGGAAACCGCGAAGGCCTTGCCGTCGGCGGTCTTACCCTTGAGTACAGTCTCCTTGTTGGACTTCTGGATGGTGACGTCGCCGGTTGCGGCGGGGAGCTTAGTCTGCACGGTGTTGAGAACGAACTGTTCGCCGCATACGAGCCATCCTGCGGGAACGAGGTCGGTGGCCTTGCGGGTTTTGCATTCGAAGAGGATGCGGGTGTCGCCGGTGAAGGCGGGGAGCTTACCGATCTTCACGGCAACAGTGTCGCCGGGTGCGCCCTTAACCTTGAGGGCACCGCGGGCAATCTCCTTGCCGTCCTCCTTGACGATGTAGGAGAAGCTGTAGTTGTCGAGGTTGATGAAGTTGTTTTCGTTATAAATCTTCACCACGCCGGAAGCGGGGTCGAAACCGGTGAAAATCACGGGAGCGTAAACCTTGGCCATCTCGAGGGTCATCCCCTTGACACTGCGGTCGGGAAGCACGACACCATTGATACAGAAAGCGCCGGTCGAGGGGGTGCCGTCGTCGCCGAAGTCACCGCCGTAGGCCTGGAAGGGAACACCGTTGGCGTCCTTGGTCAGCAGACCCTGGTCAACCCAGTCCCAGATGCAGCCGCCCTGGAGCATCGGCTCGCGGCGGATAAGATTCCAGTAGTCTACGAAGTCACCCAGGGAGTTACCCATGGCGTGAGCATATTCACACTGAATCAGCGGCTTGGTGTTCTTGGGGTCCTGAACATATTTCTCCATATGGTCGGCCGACCAGTACATCGGGCAGCAGATGTCGGAGTATTCGCGGGCATAGTCCTGCTCATACTGCACGGGGCGTGAGTTGTCGCGCTCCTTGACAGCCTTGTAGGTGGCGCGGAAGTTCGAACCGTCGGCGCTCTCGTTGCCGAGACTCCACACGATTACCGAGGGGTGGTTCTTGTCGCGCTCCACCATGTTCATGGTGCGCTCCATGTGCTGGCCGAGCCAGTCGGTGTTGTTCGAGAGGCGCTGCTCTTCGGGGTAGCTCCAGATTACGCCGTGGCTCTCGATGTTAGCCTCGTCGATGACATAGATACCGTATTCGTCGGCCATGCGGTAGAACTGGTCGGCCTGAGGATAATGGCAGGTGCGGACGGTGTTGACGTTATATTTCTTGAACAGCTCGAAGTCCTTGCGGCAGAGTTCCTCGGGGACATAGTGGCCGGTCAGGTCGTTGTGTTCGTGGAGGTTTACACCCTTCACGAGGATTGCCTTGCCGTTGACCAGCAGCTGGCCGTCCTTTATTTCGACGGTGCGGAAACCGAAAGGTTCGCTGACACTCTCGAGCAGGCCGTCGGGGCCGGCGAGCGAGAGGGTGAGGTTATAGAGGTTCGGAGTTTCGGCGCTCCAGGGGGCAACCTTGGAGATTTCCTTGGTGAAATCCACCGAGGCCTCGCCGCCGGCGGGGACCTTCACGGATGTCTTCCCTTCGGCCACCTTTTTGCCCTTGGCGTCCTTAATAATATAGGAGGCGGTGACGTCGCAGGGAGTTGCGGAGGTGTTGGCGATTTTCACATCCACGCTGAATTTGCCGTTTACATATTTGGCGTCGAGGGGAGCGTGAACGAAAAAGTCGGCGATGCGGACCTTCGGACGGGAGAAGAACACCACGTCGCGCTCGAAACCGCTCAGACGCCAGAAATCCTGACATTCAAGATAGTTGGCGTCAGAGAAACGGTGAACCTGCACGGCCAGGAGGTTTTCGCCTGGCTTCAGCAGCTCGGTGACATTGAATCGGGCAGGCTCTTTCGAGGTCTTGGAGAAACCGGCGAACTTGCCGTTGACATATACATATTCAGCGCCCTTTACACCCTCGGTGCCGATGAAATATTCACGGTCGGGGTCGATATTGGCAACATCGAATGTGCGGTAATATGTGCCGGTGGGGTTCCACTCGGCGGGGATGTTGGGATAGTCGATTTTCTGGAGATACTTGTCGTAGCCGGGGGATACGAACTCGTAGCTGGAGTTGGTGTAAATCGGTGTGCCGAAGCCCTGAAGTTCCCAGTTACCGGGAACCCGGATGCTCTTGGCGTTGGCCGGGATCTTCGAGAAATCGGTCGGACGGTTGGCGATCTCCTCGGTGTAGTCGAACTTCCATTCGCCGTTAAGCAGCTGGTAGTCACCGGCCTGCTGCAGGTCGAAGTGAGCCGAGGGGGCAACCTTGTTGACCCCCACCAGTTTGGGATTGGTCAGTTCCTGATAGCTGTGGCCGTAGTCCTTCGCGGTGACGAATCCGGCAGGCTGGGCTTCTGCCGGCATCCCTGCGGCGGCCAGAACCACGCAGAGCGCTGTGCAGCTTTTCCTAAACATACCGTTCCGGAACAAGCGGGCAAAATTACTTGGTTTTACAATAAGCATGATGTTGTATTTAAGGTACGAAACTTCGCAGTTCAGATTCGCCCCTCTCCAAAGCGGGGACGCGTTATATTAAGCTATCACAAAAGTAGCAAAAATTTTCCATTCCTCCCCACTTTATCCTGAAAATGACCATTTCCACCCCTAATCTTGACATATTTCTCCTCTTTGCCACCCTGCCAATTCAAAAATAATTTCAAAATCTCCGGTTTCATGCCGATTTTGCCCGCCAGTTACATCCGCAAACGATTATGCTACAAACGCGGAAGCCGATTGCGGAGCGAATCCGTAACTTTGCAGTTGCAAAATCATACCGGCTGAAAATCATACCGCAATACCATGAACCGCAATCTGCTGACCCTGCTTTTAATCCTCATAGCCCTGCAAGCTGCTGCCGCCGGGCGTTTCATCAGTTTCAGTCCCTGTGCCGACACTGATTTCTCCCTGACGCAAACCTCCGACACCGTCCGTTTTGACCCGCAGGACTGGGAAGGGGTGAAAATGGCGGTCGGCTCCCTGCGCAACGACCTGCAGGCTGTGACCGGAAGTCCCTGCACCCCGGTTCTTGTCGGCACCGTAGGCAAAAGCAGCATCGCCCGCGAATACCCCGAAATTGCCCGCATGCTCAAAGGGAAATGGGAGCAGTTTATCATCACCCCGGTAACAGACAGTAAGAATGACCGCAAGGCGCTGCTGATCCTCGGCTCCGACAAGCGCGGCACCATCTACGGCATCTATGAACTGAGCCGTCAGATCGGGGTCTCCCCCTGGTACTGGATGGCCGATGCGCCCGTCAGCCGCCACGATTCGATATACGTCAGCAAAGGGATGTTCACCGACGACGAACCGAAAGTCAAGTACCGCGGCATCTTCATCAACGACGAATGGCCTTCGTTCGGCACCTGGTGCGAGAACCGGTTCGGCGGCATCAACAGCAATGCCTACAGCCGCGAGTATTCGATTCCGGCACACCGTTTCAGCCGCAAGAAAGCCGGCAGCGGCGCGGAGTGGATTTTCCTCCCCGACCTGGGCCGCGGCGAGGGGTGCATGGGCAGCAGCAATGTCATGGCCGAGCAGTCCGGCGCGTCGCTCGAATACGACGTGGTGACCGACGGGGATACCGCCACCTTCGCCATCGGCATACTCCCGACGCAGGATATCCTGCCGGAGCGCGGCCTGCGTCTCGGTATTCAGGTCGACAGTCTGCCGATGCAGGTGGTCGACGCCCGCCGCGGGCTGGTCGATACGTTCAACGAATACACCCCTGAGAATCTGAGCGTTTCGAAGGTACTTAAACCGCTGCCCCCGCGCAGCCGTCTGTCGCTGAGCGGATTCGTCGGCGGGACTACTCTCCCGAGGCGCAAGGAGGTGTTCGACAACATCCGCTGGCTCGAAGCCTCCTTCAGCGTGCCGGCAGGGCGGCACACTCTGAGGCTGGTGATGATCGACCCGGAAACAATTGTCGAACAGATTGTAGTGAACCCCGACAACAACAGCTACAGCTACTTCGGCAACGGGTTCTTCGCGGAGAAATAAAAATTATGTAAATTACTGATTATGAAGAATCTAATTATATTATTGCTGACGTATCTGGCGGTTTGCAGCCCGTTGCGCGCACAGCATGTCGCCGACAACGGCGACGGCACGTTCACCAACCCGGTAATCTTCGCCGATGTCCCGGATCCCGACATCATCCGCGTCGGCGACAACTATTATATGGTTTCCACCACCATGCATTTCGCCCCGGGCTGCGGCATCATGAAGAGCCGCGATCTGGTGAACTGGAAGATTGTGAACTACGCCTACGACGTTATCGACGACGGCGACCGCTTTGCCCTGCGCAACGGTCAGAACGACTACTCCGCCGGCTCCTGGGCCGCCAATCTGCGCTACGACCCCTACGAGAAGCTCTATTACATGATCATGACCTGCAACACCACCGGCAAAACCTATTTCTATGTCACCGACGACATCGAAAACGGGAAGTGGCACGCCAGCACCACCGACAAGTGTTACGACCCGGGGCTGCTGTTCGAGGACACCGGCAGCGGGATGAAAAAGTATGTGCTCCACCCGGCCGACAATTTCGAGGACCATGCGATGTACCTGCGCGAAATGACCGTCGACAAGGACTGGAACGTCAGCGTCGGCGATCGCACCAAAATTATAGACTACGCCAATCTGGAGAATCCCGCGCAGGGGCTGCGCGCCGAAGGCTATCACGCCTACAAAATCGGCGACTGGTATTATGTGTTCATGATTCAGGGCAAAGGTGCTCAGCGTCAGGAGATTGTATGGCGCAGCCGCAAGCTCTTCGACGGCGAGTGGGAGGGCCGCCTGGTGTTCGGCGGAGAGATGCTCGACTCCGACGGCAAGAAGGTTCTGGAGACCAACGGCAACGCCCAGGGGGGCGTAGTGCAGGCCAAGGACGGCCGCTGGTGGTGCTTCCTGTTCAAGGACTACGGTTCGCTCGGACGTATGCCGGTGCTGTTCCCGATGAAGTGGAGCGAAGACGGCTGGCCCATGGTCGGATATAACGACCACGAGGCGCCCCTGGTCGTGGATATGCCCGCGAAAAGCAGCGGTGTCAGCAGCATCGTGGAGGATGACGATTTCAACCTCTGGAAGCCCCGCAAGAGCAAGTCGCGCTTCGGCTCATGGAAGCCGGGGCTGAAACTTTGCTGGCAGTGGAACCATGTTCCCGACCACGACGGATGGTCGCTGACCGACCGCAAGGGGTGGCTGCGCCTGAAGACCACCTCCACCGCCCGGAATATCCGCGAGGCACGCAACACACTGACACAGCGCACCGTGGGTCCGAAATGTTCGGCTTCCGCACTGCTCGACTTCTCGGGGATGAACGACGGCGACGTCGCCGGAATGGCGTCCTTCCAGAACCGCTACGGCTTCGTCGGAGTACGCAAAGAGGGGGGCAAAAACTACCTGGTCATGCACCGCGCCACGGCGAAAAACGATGCTGACGGTAAGGAGATCGCCCGCCTCCCCATCGACGGCAATAAAGTCTGGCTCCGGATTGACCACGACTTCACCGACCGCACCGACAAGGCGACCTTCTTCTACAGCCTCGACGGCCGACAGTGGCAGCCCATCGGCGACGAACTGCAGATGCACTACGACTGGCCCGACTTCTGCGGCTACCGCTATGCCCTCTTCAATTACTCCACCCAGGCCCCCGGCGGCCATGCCGACTTCGACTTCTTCCGTTTCGCCAGGTAACTTGCTGATTAACGGTAACGCGCAGAATATCTGCCGGCGAATCTGATATCTGCCGGCGAATCTGATATCTGCCGGCGAATCTGATATCTGTCAGCGAATTTAATATCCGCAACATAATTTACCCGTCGGTCCTTACGTTATCCATTTAGCAAGGCAGGGGGCCAAAGGTCCGTCCCCTGCAAGTCTCAAAGGCATCTCAATTCCGTTAACAATGGCCGACAATTATCTTGAAAAGAAAATGGAGGAGCACCGCAACGGCGGCGCTCCTTCATATCGTCGTAAATACACCTCCCGCGGCACCCGTCCGGGGGAATGGATTGTGAAGTTCACCCCCTGCGATGTGTGGTTCCCCGACTGCGAAACGGTTATGTTTCAGCAGCTTGCCCGCGAGATGGTCGGCGTCGGATTTCGCGTATCGTTCACGATGGCCGACAACCGGGCGGGCTCACTTTTCGCCCAACAGAGCGGCTGCCGCTTCATACCCTCCGACGTGGCCGCCACTCCCGAAGCTGCCGCAGCCCACGGGGAGGCTCTCGCCGTAACCTTCGCCGCCGACGGCGCCGTCAGCCTGACCCTCGGCGACCTCACCTCGGTGCTCACCGCCGACGCCCTCCCCGGCCTCACCGACTCCCCCGCCGTGGAGCTCACCGACGCCCCTGCCGGCGGCCACCCCTGCTCCTCGCTCCTGCTCCAAAATATTCTTTTGGAGGCCGTAAATCTTGTTAATTTCAACCGCTCCGCCGAAAACATGTTGGGAAACATAAAAATCAGCCGCAAAAAGTTGTAAAAATCCAAAAAAAATTTTATAACTTTGCCATCAGTCAACTAACCATTATTCTCATATCTCAGAGTATGCCTAAAATTCACGGAGCCGTAACTATCGAAAAAGAGCGTTGCAAAGGCTGCAACCTCTGCGTTGTGGCCTGTCCTTGCGATGTGCTCTCACTGCAGCCCAAGGAGGTCAACGACCGTGGCTATCATTTCGCCTATCCCGTCAACGAGGAAGCCTGCATTGGCTGCGCCGCCTGCGCCACCGTCTGCCCAGATGCCTGCATCGAGGTGTACCGCGTGGTCGAGAAATAACCGACACCTTGCGGCGCACCTGCCAAAAGCGAGTCAAGTACCTAAAACACAGCAACTTCACCCTCAAATGAAAGATAACGTCAAACTTATGAAGGGCAACGAAGCCATCGCCCACGCCGCTATCCGCTACGGCTGCGACGGCTATTTCGGTTACCCGATTACCCCGCAGAGCGAGGTCCTCGAAACTCTCGAGGCCCAGATGCCCTGGGAAACCACCGGAATGGTGGTGCTCCAGGCTGAAAGCGAGCTGGCCTCAATTAACATGGTGTACGGCGGCGCTGCTACCGGCAAGGCCGTGATGACCTCCTCCTCCTCCCCCGGCGTCAGCCTGATGCAGGAGGGTATCAGCTACCTCGCAGCTTCGGAACTGCCCGCCCTGATTGTAAACGTGATGCGCGGCGGCCCCGGTCTGGGCACAATCCACCCCTCGCAGAGCGACTATTTCCAGGCAACCAAGGGGGGCGGCCACGGCGACTACCACCTGATTGTCCTCGCCCCCTCCACCGTTCAGGAGATGGCTGACTTCGTGGCCCTCGGCTTCGACCTCAGCTTCAAATACCGCACCCCCTCGATGATTCTCGCTGACGGCGTCGTTGGCCAGATGATGGAGAAGGTCGTGCTCCCCGAGCAGCGTCCGCGCCGCACCGAAGAGCAGATCCGCCAGCAGTGCCCCTGGGCCGTAACCGGCAAGCAGGGCCGCGAAAAGCGCAACATCGTAACCTCCCTGGAGCTCGACTCCTACGTCATGGAGAAGAACAACGAGCGTTTCCAGCGCACCTACCGCGAAATCGAGAAGAACGAGGTCCGCTATCAGGCAACCCAGATTGAAGACGCCGACTACCTGATCGTAGCCTTCGGCTCCATCGCCCGTATCTGCGCAAAGGCTATCGAAGACGCCCGCAAGCAGGGTATCAAGGTCGGCCTCATCCGCCCCATCACCCTCTGGCCCTTCCCCTACGACGCCATCCGCGAAGCCGCAAAGCACGTCAAGGGAATCCTCTGCGTCGAAATCAACGCCGGCCAGATGATCGAGGATGTGCGCCTGGCAGTCAGCGATTCCGTTCCCGTCCGCCACTTCGGCCGCATGGGCGGCATCGTTCCGAATCCCCAGGAAATCCTCGACGCCCTGCACCGTGACTTCATTGACAAACCCGCTAAAGAGGAGGAGAAAAAATGACACGCGAAGAAATCATCCGTCCCGAAAATAAAGTTTACAGCCGCCCCAGGCTGCTCGACGACAACTATATGCACTACTGCCCGGGGTGCTCCCACGGCGTGGTTCACAAACTCGTGGCCGAAGTGCTCCAGGAAATGGGTCTCGAAGACAAGGCCATCGGCATCGCCCCCGTGGGCTGCTCGGTGTTCGCCTACAACTACATCGACTGCGACTGGATTGAAGCCGCCCACGGCCGCGCTCCCGCGCTGGCTACCGCCGCTTCCCGTCTGAACCCCGACAAGGTGGTGTTCACCTATCAGGGCGACGGCGACCTCGCCGCCATCGGTTCCGCCGAGACCATCCACTCCTGCTGCCGCGGCGAAAACATCGTTATCATCCTGATCAACAACGGTATCTACGGCATGACCGGCGGTCAGATGTCACCCTGCACCATCCTCGGCGCAAAGACAGCTACCTCGCCCTACGGCCGCCGCTCCGACCTTAACGGCTTCCCCCTGCACGTTGCCAACGTCGTGGCGCTGCTCGACGGCACCTGCTACGTGACCCGCCAGGCCGTCCACACCGTTCCCGCCGTCCGCAAGGCAAAAGCCGCCCTGAAGAAGGCTTTCCAGAACGCCATCGACAAGAAGGGCACATCCTTCGTGGAAGTGGTTTCGACCTGCTCCTCCGGCTGGAAGATGACCCCCGAAAAGGCCAACAAGTGGATGGAAGAAAACATGTTCCCCAACTACCCTCTGGGCGACATCAAGGACACCTCCAAGGCCCCCGCTCATGAAAAAGACGTAAAACCCTAAAAACCACCGCAATGAAAGACGAAATCATTATTGCCGGGTTCGGCGGACAAGGCGTACTGTCGATGGGCAAAATCCTCGCTTACGCTGCCCTTGAGAATGACCTCGAGGTAACCTGGATGCCCTCTTACGGCCCGGAACAGCGCGGTGGCACCGCCAACGTCACCGTAATCATTTCCGACGAGCAAATCTCCTCGCCGATTCTCGACCAATACGACACCGCCGTTATCCTCAACCAGCAGAGCCTCGACAAATTCGAAAGCAAAGTTAAACCCGGCGGCGTGCTCATCTACGACCCCTACGGCATCCACCACGCCCCCACCCGCAAGGACATCACCGTGGTGCCCGTCGACGCCATGGAAGCTACCATCGAAATCGGCCAGCCCAAGAGCTACAACATGATCCTGCTCGGCGCCCTCCTTGCCAAACGCCCCGACGTCCCCGTTGAAGCCGTGGTCCGCGGCCTGAAGAAAGCCCTCCCCGAGCGCCATCACAAGCTCATTCCCATCAACGAAGCCGCCATCCGCAAAGGTATCTCCATGGTTGAAGCCCTCTGATTCCCCGAGCTTCTATCTGCACCAACCTGACCCTCAATACTATACCCAAGGCTGCGCCCATTCCGGCGCAGCCTTTTTTAGAGGCTTTCGTATGAGATGGATCAGCGTCAAGAGTCAGCTCAGAATTCGGTTTTCAGGAAATCCCGGAGATTTACGTGCTGTATTCCGGGATATTCGCCGAAGCCTCCGCTTACCGGGTCGAGCGATACAACATACTTCGGGTAGTTGTCTTTTATCGCTGCAAGGTTGCCGAACTCCCGCCGAATTGTATCGTCGGAAGCAAGCAGATATGTCACCTGAACATACATCTGCTGATCAGCCTTGGTCGCTACGAAATCAATCTCTCCGGCGCGGAGCAGCCCGACGGTCACCTTGAAACCCTGACGACGGAGGTGATTCCACACCACGTTCTCCATGACCTTTTCGATACTGCCGCGCAAATCCGCTCCGCAGAGGTAATTACGCATCCCGTGATCCGAAAAGTAGCGCTTGCTGGCAGACTCAAGAAGCATCTTGCCGTGGATGTTGAAGCGGTTGACAGGGATGGCCAGATAAGCCTTATTGAGATAATCGAGATAGTTTGCCACCGTCTCCTCGCTGATTTTCTCCCCTCTGGAAGTCATGTACTTAGAGATATTGCTGACAGCAGTCGGTTTGCCGATGTTATCAGCGACAAAACGTATGATATTTTCCAGCTGGGCGACATTGCGGATTTTCTCCCTCGTGACAATATCCTTGACAAGAATCGTGTTGTAGACACCCTCGAGATAGTCGTTTATCTGCGACTGTTCTTCCGGCTTAAAGTTGTACAAACCCGGCAGACCGCCCATCCGGAGGTAGTGCATCAGTGACTCGTTGCTGTCCTCCATATTATGGAACCGCAGGAATTCCGGATACGAAAGACTGAAGATTTTAACCTCCACATATCTCCCTGACAGGTTAGTGCCAAGTTCACTCGAGAAGATATAGGCATTGCTGCCGGTGGCAATCACCTGACAGCGGTCTTCGGCATGCAAGCTACGCAGGGCATCCTCATAGTTTTCGATATCCTGGACCTCATCTATCAGGAGATAGTTTTCAGCACCTTCGGGCAAGCGCGCGACGGCATATTCATACAATTGCCCTGCGGTCAGGATGTCGCTGAATTTCTGATATTCCTTATTGATATAGACAACATTAGCCCCCGGACGGTTCTGTAAAAGCCACTCACGGAAAAGCTCGAGCACCTTGCTTTTGCCGACACGCCGCTGGCCGACGAGGATAAGCATCATGCCGCGATTGATCAGGCCGGCAATCTTTTCGATGTAATGTGGACGGGGAATCAGTTCCATAACGATAAATCTTTCTGCAAAGATAGCCGATTATAACCGGAAATCCAAACAAAATTGCAAATTTCCCGGTTATAATCGGGAAAATTTGCAATTTTTGCATAAATTACCGATTATAACCGGGAAAGTTTACAAGAAAAATCTAAGGTTCGTATTTTTCTTATGGGTTAATATTTGTCTCAGAGTGAGTATTCGTCCAAGGGTTAGTATTTATGGTCGGTGGAGTTGAGTTCCTCGGGGGTGAGGGCCGGGGAGGTCATCTTGTACCAGACGTAGGCAATGTAGGCGATGACTACGGGGAGAAGCACTGTTACCCAGGTCATTACCGTGAGGGTGAACTCCGACGAGGAGGCGTTAGCGAGGAACAGCGAGCTTTCGGGGTGTGTCACCGAGGGGAGGAAGGCGGTGTCGTTGTAACCGTCGATGCAGAACAGGCAGGTGACGACGGCGACAACCCCGGCGGCACCCCACCAGAAGGCCTGGCGGCAGAATTTCATGTCGAAGGCGCTGCGCAGCACGGCGTAGAGCACCGCCAATACGCCGATCAGGAATATGGCACCTATCCACCAGAGGTCCAGCAGGTTGAAGAAGTACTGATACTGGATTGCAACGACTGCGCCGTCGGCGTCATGGGTGTAGCCCGTGGCGGTGAACAGCGCGGCGAGGAAGCCGAGGAACAGCAGCACGAAGATGCAGCCGTTGACGAGCACGCGGCGCTGCATCTCCTTGAGGAACGTCTCCTCGGAGCCGGTGCGGATGCTCATGGCGAAGAACATAGCCGCCATGGTGCGCGCCAGGAAGAAGACGGCGAAGCCCAACAGCAGGTTGCGGAACGAGAAAATCTGCTCCCAGCCGTGCTGCGGATTCCAGACCGACACCACCGGCGCGCCGGCGTTGAGCAGGCTGCCGCGCTGAATCTCGAAGTCGGCGCCGAAGAACTGCATCCCGACGGCGCAGCCCAGCAGCACACAGCCTACAAGGCCGTTGATGTAGAGGCAAGCGTCGTAGGCCGGAGTGCCGAAGACGTTCGAGGGTTTCGAGCGGAATTCATAGCTGACAGCCTGCAGGATGAAGCTGAAAAGTATCAGCATCCAGAGCCAATAGGCGCCGCCGAAGCTCGTGGAGTAATAGAGGGGAAAGGAGGCGAAGAAGGCGCCGCCGAACACCACCAAGGTGGTGAAGGTCAGTTCCCATTTGCGCCCCAGGGCGTTGACGTAGAGCGACTTGCGCTCCGCGGTTTTCGCTGTCCATATCATTGTCTGGCCCCCCTGCACAAAGAGCAGGCACACCAGCAGGCCGCCAAGCAGCGAGATGACCAGCCACCAGTATATCTGTAAAGCTTCCACTTTCGTAATTCGTTAAGCGTTAGACGATTTGGTTTCTTCTTCGGCCAGAAGGTCCTTCTTCGTGGCCTTGGAAATTTCACGGCACATGATGGAGAGCTCAGCCACGAGCAGACCTACGAACACCACGGTGAAGAGCCAGAAGGTCACCTGCACAGAGGAGGTGGGGATGGCGCTCACGGCGGCGTTAACCGGCAGGAGGTCCTGGATTGTCCAGGGCTGGCGGCCGACTTCGGCGAGCACCCATCCGGCTTCGCTGACAATCCACACCACGGGGATGGTCAGCAGTCCGAGGAAAATCATCACCTTATGGTCGATGGCACCCTGTTTGCGGTAGGCAAGGAAGCCGACCAGCAGGAAGAAAAGCAGCAGATAACCACCGCCGAGAACCATGATATGGAAGCTGTAGAAGCTCATCCCCACCGGGGGAACGGCCTCGTCGGGAGTCTCAAAATAGCCGTAGCCGAAATATTTGAAGTCGGCCTTGAGGTCGGCCGAGGCGAGCTCCATGGCGGCTCGGTCGCCGGCCTGCATGGCGGCGTCGTAGCGGCGGAGAGCCTCCTGGGCGCGTTTGCCGGCGATGATGCGGTCGGCGTAGCTTACGGTGTTGATTTCCTTACCCTCCTTGTCGTAGGATTTGCCGGCGATGATGTCATTGATGCCGGGGACGAAGGAGTTGAAGTCGCTGTTGGCCAGGAAGGAGAGACCCTTGGGGAGGGAGATTTCCATCAGCATGGGGTCCTTCTGGTCGGTGCGCTCCTTCGAGGGGTCGAGGATGCCGAAGCCTACGAGCTTCACTCCGAAGCCGCCATCATAGAGCCCCTCCATGGCAGCGAGTTTCATCGGCTGCACGCGGCTGACTTCGACTGCGGAGCCGTGGCCGGTCATCATAGTCAGCAGGATGCCTGCAACGCCGACAGCGGAGGCGACTTTGATGGAGTCGATGGCGAAAGCGCGGTTGCTTTTCTTGCGGAGGAACCAGAAGCTGATGCCGACGACGAAGGCGCCGCCGAGCGCCCAGCCGGAGGTCACGGCGTGGAAGAACTTATTCACGGCTACCGACGAGAGGGCCACGGAGGCGAAGTCGTTCATTACGTTGCGCATCTGGGCGGGGTCGAATTCCATGCCGACGGGATACTGCATCCAGGCGTTGGCCACGAGAATCCAGTAGGCCGAGAGGCAGACGCCGATGGCGGTCAGCCATGTTGCGGCGAGATGGAAGCCGGGGCTCACGCGCTTCCAGCCGAAGAACATCACGGCCACGAAGGTCGACTCCAGGAAGAAGGCGGCGATCCCCTCGATAGCCAGCGGAGCGCCGAAGATGTCGCCCACGAACCAGGAGTAGTTGGACCAGTTGGTGCCGAACTCGAATTCGAGGATGATGCCGGTGGCCACGCCGCAGGCGAAATTGATGCCGAAAAGAAGCATCCAGAACTTGGTTAATTTTTTCCAGCGCTCCTGGCGGGTGCGCAGATAGATGCTCTCCATGATGGCCACAATCAGCGAAAGGCCGATGGTGAGCGGCACGAAGAGCCAGTGGACAATGGCCGTCAACGCGAACTGGGCTCTTGACCAGTCGACGGTGCTCAGTAAATCATTCATCCGGTACTTTGATTTATAGGGTTTATATTTTACACATTTATATATAAGGCCGAAACCGCCAAGCGCCCCCCGAAACGCCAAGCCGAACCCCGGAAACGCCAACCAAAGGCCCGGAAGCGCCAAGCTGAGGCCGCTGGAGCGCCCAAGCAGGCCCCGAAGCAACCATTGGTAACTTTCGTTCCGTGATCGCGCGTGATCGCGCGATTAATGATGCTCGCCGCCGGTGAGGGCGGTGCGGACCGCGCCGGCGCGGTCGCGGTCGTTGTCGTAGTCCTCGGCCAGCTTGTCGGGGAAAAAGAACAGCTTGAAAACCAGGAAGATGATGGCCAGCTTAATCAAGATTATGGCCCAGAGCCTGCGCCCCACGGTCATCTCCCTGAAGCCCCCGACATACAGGTCCCTGACCCGCGCGAAAAAGCCCTGCGGCCTTTCGGGGGACCCGGAATCCCGGTTCGCCGGACGCTCCCCGACAGGTTCATCGGGGCGGCGCGGTGATGTGGACTGGAGGTTGTCAGCTGAATTTTTCAAGGGGTTACTGTTGCAAGGTTTGAAATTTCGGAGTAACTTTGCAGTCGGTTTTCGACAGGTCAGCTTTCGACCTTGCCGTTACAAAGGCAAAATTAACTTATTTTGTCGAAAAATTCCAATTTTTTCAAACAATTTTTTAAAAGTAACAAAAATTATGGCAAGCTGGTTTGAATGTAAAGTTCGCTACGATAAAATTCAGGAAAACGGTGCGGTAAAAAAAGTCACCGACACCTTCCTGGCCGACTCCCTCTCCATCACCGAAGCCGTGGCCCGTATCACCAAGGAACAGGCCCCCTTCATCTCCGGCGACTTCGTGGTTTCCTCCGCGAAATCCACCAAAATCGCTGAAATCTTCCGCGACGACTCCGCCGACAAGTGGTATCTGGTGAAAGTAGCCTTCATCACCATCGACGAGAAGACCGCCGCCGAGAAGAAGTCCGTCAGCCTCATCCTCGTGGCCGGCAGCAACTTCAAGAACGCCTTCGACAACTTCATGGAGGGAATGAAAGGCACCATGGCCGACTTCGAGATCGTCTCCATCGCCGAAACCCAGTATCTCGACGTCTACGGCGCCGACCTCTCGGGCAACGCCGAGGGTGCTCCCAAAGACACCAAAGAATAATCCCTCCCGCAGCCATGAATACTCTCAATTCAGGCACCGAAAACGCTAAAAAAGCTAAAGTCCCCACCGCTGAAAGCGCTGAACTTCAGCAGATTCCACAACGGCTCGACGCCATTCGCTCCACCCTCCCCGAGGGGGTGGGGCTCGTGGCCGTGTCGAAATTCCATCCCGCCGAGGCAATCCGCATCGCCGCCGCAGCCGGGCAGCGCCTGTTCGGCGAAAGCCGCGTACAGGAACTTGCCGCCAAGGTCGCCGAACTCGGCGAAGAGCCCTGGCGCTGGCACTTCATCGGCCATCTGCAGACCAACAAGGTGCGCCAGCTGCTGCGCCTGCGCCCCGCGATGATCGAGAGCGTCGACACCCTGAAACTCCTCCACGCCATCGACCGGGAGGCTGAAACACAAGGGTTTGTGCAGCCGCTGCTGATGCAGCTCCACGTCGCCCGGGAGGAAACCAAGTTCGGATTCAGCCCCGAGGAGCTGCTCGCCTGGTTCGAGGCCCGCGGCTTCGAACAGCTCCGCGCCACCCATATCTGCGGACTCATGGGGATGGCCTCCAACACCGACGACCAGACGCGCGTCGAGGCCGACTTCCGCCTCATCCGCGACACCTTCGACCGGGTCCGCGAGCTATGTCCCGACCTCCGGGGTTTCGACACCCTCTCCATGGGCATGAGCCACGACTACCCTCTCGCCATCGGCTGCGGCGCCACACTGGTGCGCGTCGGCACCGCCATCTTCGGCGACCGCGCCTACTGAAACTTTCCCTCGCCATGAGAAAAAAACCGGGTATAAACCTCCCGGAACGGAAAAAACAGCGCATAAAATAGCTTTTATTCAATTTTTTTTTGTTAAATTTGCCGTGAAAAATCGCAGGAGCACCTTCCGGCCCGGCTTTTTTCATCCCGCCACCTTAAACTCCTTAAGTTTTTACCTGAATTTTATACCCTAAAGTATAAATTACCGGCCGAATCTTTAATTCCTTAAACTATACAACCTTAAACAGCTACAATGGCAACTACAAGCAAAAACGGACAGGCATCCGGCAACATCATTGCCATTATCGCGATGTTCTTCCTCTTCGCGATGATTTCGTTTGTCACAAACCTCGCCGCCCCTATCGGTACAATCTGGGGCAATGAGTTCGAGGGCAACTCCACCCTCGGCATGCTTGGTAATATGATGAACTTCCTGGCTTACCTATTCATGGGTATCCCCGCAGGCCGACTTCTCCAGAACATCGGCTACAAGAAAACCGCCCTCTGGGCCATGGCCGTCGGCGTCATCGGCCTCTTCGTGCAGTGGCTCTCCAGCCAGGCCGGCTCTGACATCGCCGTGCTCACCACCGGCGGCCTCACCGTCAACCTCAACTTCTTCATCTACCTGTTGGGCGCATTCATCTGCGGTTTCTGTGTCTGCATGCTCAACACCGTTGTCAACCCGATGCTCAACCTCCTTGGCGGCGGCGGCAACAAGGGCAACCAGCTGCTCCAGACCGGCGGCGCGCTGAACTCCCTGTCGGCTACCCTGACCCCCCTCTTCGTAGGTGTGCTCATCGGCGAGCTTACGGATACTACCACCATGATGGACGTAGCACCGCTCCTCTGGGTTGCCATCGGCGTGTTCGTAGCCTCGTTCATCGTCATCACCTTCGTGTCCATCCCCGAACCCGACCTCCGCAAGAAAGGCCAGAAGGCTCCCCAATACACCCACTCCCCCTGGAACTTCCGCCACACCGTGCTCGGCGTCATCGCCATCTTCATCTATGTTGGTGTTGAAATCGGCGTTCCCGGCACCCTGACCTTCTACCTCTCCGAACCCGGTGCTAACGGTGCCGGCATCGCCGGTAAGGCTTCCGCCATCGCCGGCGCCATCGCCGCCATCTACTGGCTGCTGATGCTCGTGGGCCGTACGCTCTCGAGCTTCATCTCCGGCTTCGTATCCACCCGCGCCCAGCTCGGCTTCGCCGGCGGTCTGGCCATCATCCTGGTCATCGCAGCCATCTGCGTTCCCGCCGCCAACACCCTTCCCGTTCCGGAATTCATCTACTCCGGCGAAATCGACGCCACCACCGGCGCCGTAATCCGCGCCCAGGTACCCGTCAGCGCCTACCTGCTTGTCCTCTGCGGCCTCTGCACCTCCGTGATGTGGGGCGGCATCTTCAACCTCGCGGTTGAAGGCCTCGGCAAGTACACCGCTCAGGCTTCCGGCATCTTCATGATGATGGTAGTCGGCGGCGGTATCATCCCCCTGCTCCAGCAGGTTGTCGCCAAGTATGTCGGCTACATGAACTCCTACTGGGTGATCGTGGCCTGCGTGGCATACATCTTCTTCTACGCCCTCGTCGGCTCCAAGAATGTCAACAAAGACATCCCCGTGACCGACGAAGAGGAGCTCGAGAAGATTCCCGATGCACTTTAACCCCAATCTAACATACAGGCTCATGTGCTGCGAAATCCACAGCAGATGAGCTTTTTATTAACCGATATTTATTTATGGAAAAAACCATCACCGAAAGAGCTGCCGACACCATCCGCGTGCTCGCCCTCTCTATGGTAGAAAAAGCCAAATCAGGCCACCCCGGCGGCGCCATGGGCGGTGCTGACTTCGTGAACGTGCTTTACTCGCAGTTCCTCGTCAACGACCCCGACAACCCCACATGGTTCGCCCGCGACCGCTTCTTCCTCGACCCCGGCCACATGTCGCCGATGCTCTACTCCGTGCTCGCCCTCACCGGCAAATACACCACCGACGAGCTCCAGCAGCTCCGCCAGTGGGGTTCGGTATGCCCCGGTCACCCCGAGCTCGACCCCAAGCGCGGCGTAGAGAACACCTCCGGTCCCCTCGGTCAGGGTCACGCCATGGCCGTAGGCTGCGCCATCGCAGAGCGCTTCCTGCAGGCCCGTTTCGGTGATGTCGTTGCCCATAAGACATACGCTTTCATCTCCGACGGCGGTATCCAGGAGGAAATCTCGCAGGGCGCAGGCCGCATCGCCGGCCACCTCGGCCTGAGCAACCTCATCATGTTCTACGACTCCAACGACGTGCAGCTCTCCACAATGGTGAACGCCGTCGACTGCGAGGACGTTGCGGCCAAATACCGCGCATGGCACTGGAATGTACTGGAAGTCAACGGCTCCAGCGCCGACGAGATTGCCGCCGCCCTCAAGGCCGCCCTCGTGGAGAAGGAACGCCCCACCCTCATCATCGGCCACACCGTGATGGGCCGCGGCGCAATGGGTCCCGACGGCCAGAGCTTCGAAGGCCGCTGCTCCACCCACGGCCAGCCCCTGTCGAAGGCCGGCGCCGACCTCGAAGCAACCCTGCGCAACCTCGGTGCTGATCCCGCCAACCCCTGGAAGATCGCCGCTGACGTTGAGAAACTCTACGCCGACCGCAACGCCGAGCTCCGCAAGATTGCCGCCGAGCGCCACGCCGCCGAGGAGAAGTGGGCCGCCGAAAACCCCGAACTCGCCAAGCAGCTCAAGGACTACATCGACGGCAACCTCCCCGCCATCGACTACTCCGCAATCGTGCAGAAGGCCAACGCCGCTACCCGCAACGCCTCGGCCACCGTTCTCAGCGTCCTCGCCGAGAAGGTGCCCAACATGCTTGTCAGCTCCGCCGACCTCAGCAACTCCGACAAGACCGACGGCTTCCTCAAGAAGACCCACCAGCTCATCCGCGGTGACTTCTCCGGCGCATTCCTGCAGGCCGGTGTCGCCGAGCTCACCATGGCCGCAATCATGAACGGTATTGCCCTCCACGGCGGCTGCATCGCTGCCTGCGGCACATTCTTCGTGTTCTCCGACTACATGAAACCAGCCGTCCGCATGGCCGCCCTGATGGAACTTCCCGTGAAGTACATCTGGACCCACGACGCATTCCGCGTCGGCGAAGACGGCCCGACCCACGAGCCCGTGGAGCAGGAAGCCCAGATCCGCCTGATGGAAGAGCTCCGCAACTTCGCCGGCAAACCCTCAGTGCTGGTTCTCCGCCCCGCCGATGCCACCGAAACCACCGTTGCATGGCAGATGGCCATGGAGAACAAGGAGACTCCCACCGCGCTGATTCTCAGCCGTCAGGACATCCCCGACCTCCCTGCAGTCACCGGCGACCGCTTCCGCGAAGCCGAAGGCGCCCGCATGGGCGGCTACACCGTAATGGACACCCCTCATCCCCAGGTAATCCTCGTGGCCAACGGCTCCGAAGTCAGCCTCCTCTGCGACGTAGCTGCGCAGCTCGAGGCCGGCGAAGTCCCCTGTCGCGTGGTTTCCGTGCCCTCCATCGGCCTCTTTCTGGAGCAGGACAAGGAGTACCGCGACTCGGTCATCACCCCCGGCATCCCCGTGTTCGGTCTGACCGCCGGTCTCCCCTCGACCCTCCGTCCCGTGGTCGGCAGCGGCATGGTCTACGGTCTGAACCACTTCGGCGCATCCGCCCCCTACAAGGTGCTTGACGAGAAGTTCGGCTTCACCGTTCAGAACGTCCTGCAGGAGGTTCTCAAATACCTCCACCGCATCTGATTCTTCCCTGACACAATACTCCACCCCCGGCCTCGCCCGGGGGTGGTTTGTTTTTGCCTAAACTTTCCGGCGTGGGCCGGAGTCGTCTATTTTTTGGCCGGGGGTGGTTTGTTTTTTACCGAACTTTTCGGAGTGCGGGGTGTTAAAATATATGTAAAAATTATGCGCCGAGGAGTTCAGCCGAAACCACGCGGTACCGTCTGCGCTTACAAAGACGGTTCACAGCGCAAATCGGCCTCCGGAAACAGCGGTTTCCGACGAAAATTGGATGTTTAAGACAGTTTTTTTTGAAATTTTCGCATTTTTTTCGGGAAAATGTGAAATAATTGAAAAAAAATCCGTACCTTTGACCCAACCTCGTGTAGCAGCTCGTTTCCCGTGCTTATTTTAAAGCTCGTTTCCGGGCTCATCAAGTCAACGAATCGAAAGCAAAAGACAACAACCAAATTGCGAATCGAAAGAACAAATAATTAATTCCTATACAACGTTTTACTTAGCTATGAAAAAAAGTTTACTTTTCGCACTCGGTTGCGCAATGGTGGCAGGTACTGCCAGCGCACAGAATGCATCGGAAGTGACTTACGTTGAGGATCCCGCCCAGGGCTACATCTTCAACAAGTTCTCCGACAACTGGTTTATCCAGGCTGAAGGTGGTGTATCCGTTGGTTTCAGCACTCATGACTCCGAACTGGACTTCACCGACCGCATCGCTCCCGCAGCTTCGCTCTATGTCGGCAAATGGTTCTCGCCCCTGCTGGGTCTCCGCGGTGGTGTTGACTTCCTTTCCGTGAAGGGTCTTGTAGATAAAGATGCTTACGGCAATGCCGGCGTTCGTCCCTATGAGGGCGTTGTAGACGGCAAGTACTACAATAATAAGCAGAACTACGTTGGTCCTACCTTCGACGTTATGCTGAACCTCACCAACTGGTGGTGCGGTTACCGTCCCGGCCGCGTTTACAACGCTTACGTATACTTCGGCGGCGGTTACTACTGGACACTCGCCAAGTTCGCCGAGAAGAATGAAGAACCCGCATGGCACAACGCCAAGGACGGTGAAATCACCATCCGCGCCGGCCTCACCCAGGAATTCAACTTGAGCAAGCACTTCGCCCTCGGTCTTGACCTCCGCGCTACCGCCATCCCCAACCACTCCGACCTCGGCGGCCGCACCACAGTCGTAGGCCAGGCCCTCCTCACCGCAACCTACAAGTTCAACAACAGCACCTGGGCAGCTCCCGTGGTTCCCGTCTGCCCCCCCGCAGAAGACTGCAGCGAATATCAGGCTCGTCTTGCTGAAGCTGACGCCCGTCTGGCTGACCTCCAGAACCAGTACGACGCCTGCATGAAACGCCCCGTTGAAAAGGTTGTTGAGAAGGTTCCCGAAGCTCCTCTGGCTACCATCTACTACCCCGCCGACGTTTACACCCTGACTTCCGTAGACCGCAAGGTCCTCCAGTCCGTTGCCAACGCTATGAAGGCTAACGACAAGGAATACAACATCACCGGCTGGGCCGACAACTACACCGGCACCCCCGCCATCAACGTCCCCCTGCGCAAGAACCGCGCTGAAGGCGTCAAGAAGATGCTCGTCCGCTACGGTGTTCCCGCAAACCGCCTCACCATCGTTGAGAACAACGGCAACCGCGTAGACCTTGGCGACAAGTGCCTCACCCTCGACCGTTGCGTCACCATCATGGAGAAATAATCCTTTCCCCCTGAGATTATAACCCATTCCGCAGGGCTGCCCGCATCACCGCGCGCAGCCCTGCGCTGATTTAGCGAAGAATTATAAACGATCGTTTAGCGAAGAATTATAAATTAATCGTTTAGCGAAGAATTATGAATGTTCGGATTGAACCAAGCTGGCAGCAAGAGCTCGCCGATATCTTTGATTCAGACCAGTTTGCGCGAACCGCAGAGTTTGTAAGACGCGCTTACGCCTCCGGTGTGGTCTACCCCCCGGCGTCGCGGATTTTCGCCGCCTTCGACTCCTGTCCGTTCGACAAAGTTAAGGTGGTGATTCTCGGTCAGGACCCCTATCACGGGCCGGGGCAGGCAAACGGAATGTGTTTTTCGGTGAACCCCGGGGTGCGCTTCCCGCCGTCGCTGCTCAATATTTTCAAGGAAATCCACGACGACACCGGCGCTCCCATCCCCGCCGACGGCGACCTCACCCGCTGGGCAAACCAGGGGGTGCTCCTGCTCAACGCCACACTGACCGTCGAGGCCGACCGCGCAGGCTCCCATCAGGGGCATGGCTGGGAGGAATTCACCGACGAAGTTATCCGCCGCCTCTCGGCCCACCGCAACAACCTCGTATTCATCCTCTGGGGCAGTTACGCCATCCGCAAAAGCCAGCTCATCGACCCGACGCGCCACCTGATTCTGACCTCCCCACACCCCTCCCCCCTTTCGGCCCACCGCGGGTTCTTCGGCAACCACCATTTCTCCCGCGCCAACGCCTACCTCGCCGCCCACTCCCTCACCCCCATCCTGTGGTGAATTTCAATCCTCACATAATTTTCGGCACGGCTCCGCGTTAACTAATTGATGAAAGGCTTATTAAACACTCTCACCCTTGCCGCGGGCCTCATTGCCCTGACAGTGGCGGCACCCTTCCCTGCCGCCGCGCAGAGATCAGTCGACGCGCAGGCATCTGCCGCCGCGCAGCCCGGAACCATCGACGTTTTCGACCCGATGATCCGGACCGTGACGCGCGCCGTCGACGGCAACCCCCTCGCGCCGCCGGTGCTGACACTCGGCGCCGACTCCGAGCTGACCATAGGTTTCGACATGATTGCCGAGCAGCGCGAGTATCTCCGCTACTCGATTCATCTCTGCAACGCCGACTGGTCACCCTCGCAGCTCACCGACCCGGAGGTCTTCGACGGCTTCAACTACGCTGATATACAGGATTATGCGTTCTCATCCGGAACAAACACGCACTACGTCCACTACACCATCTCGCTTCCCAACCAGGACTATCAGTTCCGCCTCTCGGGCAATTACATCCTCGACGTTTACCCCGAGGAGAACCCCGATAACATCCTGCTGAGCGTCCCCTTCATGGTGCAGGAAAACGCCATCTCGGTCAGCGGAAGCATCACCTCCGTGACCGACATTGACATCAACGGCGCCCACCAGCAGCTGTCACTCGAAATCGACACCCGCAACGAGCGTCTGCGCGACCCCAACAACGACCTCCGCATCCTCGTGCAGCAGAACAACCGCCGCGACAACGCCGTATGGCTCGCACACCCCGACCGCGTCAGCGGTCCGAAACTCATCTATGAACACAACCGGCGCCTGATTTTCCCCGCCGGCAACGAATACCGCCGCATGGAGACCGTAAATAATCTCTACCCCGGCATCGGCGAAGACCACATCGAGTTCCACGCCCCCTACTATTACCATATCCTCAACCTCGACATAATCCGCGCCCACCGCCAGTATGTCTACGACCGCACTCAGCAGGGTCGTTTCCTCATCCGCGAATACAACGCCGACAACTCCGACACCGAGGCCGACTACACCTTAGTGGTCTTCACGCTCGACGCCACGGAGTTCCCCGACGCCGACGTCTACCTCGACGGAGACTTCATGAACCGCACCTTCGACGACCGCTCGCGCATGGGCTACGACCCCGAGCAGGGGCGCTACACCAAGATTCTACCCCTCAAACAGGGCGCCTACAACTACCAGTACCTCGTGGTTCCGCGCTACGGCGCCCCGGTCACCCCGCTGTCGCCCGACTCGCCGCTCCCCTCGGCGCGCTCGCTGACCGCCCCCGTCGAAGGGGACCACTACCAGACCGTCAACGAATACTCCGTAGCCGTCTACTACCGCCCCCCCGCCGCGCGCTACGACCGCCTCCTCTCCTACCGCCTCCTCTCCAACCAGTAATCCCGCAGCAGCCCGGCAGCCCGGAGCAACCCGGGTTCTGTTATCGCGCGTTATCGCGCGTTCACGCGCGATAACAGCCACTCCTCCCTCTTGCGCGAATGGAAAAAAATGATTAACTTTGCAACCGAAATCAAGGGTACACTTTCACTATGGACTTTTTACAGCTATTTTGCCCGGGTAATACATCGCTGGCGGCAACTCTGATGTTGCTGTCGTTCGTTATTGCCGCGGGTATTTTCATCGGCAAGATGAAAATTGCCGGTATCTCGTTAGGTGTGACCTTCGTGCTGTTTGTCGGCATCCTGATGGGCCATTTCGGCTACGTCATAGACCCCGAGGTGCTGAAATTCGTGCGCGAATTCGGTCTGATTCTATTTATCTTCGCCATCGGTCTTCAGGTCGGTCCGGCCTTCTTCTCCTCGTTCAAGGAGGGGGGCATCAAGCTCAACATGCTGGCGGTGCTGGCAATCGTGCTCAACGTGGCCATAACCCTGATTATCTTCTTCGTTGACGGCAACACCGACATGACGGTGCTCGTCGGCGTGATGTCCGGTGCAGTCACCAACACCCCCGGACTCGCCGCCGCCCAGCAGTCGCTCAGCGGTTCGCCTGAAGCAGTGTCCGCGGCCGTCAACACCATGTCAATGGGTTACGCCGCCGCCTACCCCCTCGGCGTACTCGGCATCATCAGCTCCATCCTGCTCATCCGCGTGATCTTCCACATCAAGGTCGACGACGAAATCGCCAAGATGAACCACGAGGCCGAGGACAACACCGTCAAGCCTTACCTGGCCTCCATCGAGGTCACCAACCCCCTCATCAACGGCAAAACCCTCGTCCAGCTCCACCAGATCATCCACACCGACTTCGTGGTTTCGCGTCTGATGCAGCAGGACGGCACCATCCATATCCCTAAATCGAGCACCCAGCTGCGTGTGGGCGACAAACTCTACGTCATCATGGCTCCCACCGACCTCGAGAGCTTCCAGAGCGTGCTCGGCCCGACCGTCCAGATGGACGACTCGCAGTGGGAGGAGGTTTCCCCCGAAAACGTTGTCAGCCGCCGCATCGTAATCACCCGCACCGAATACAACGGCAAGACCATCGCCGACCTCCGCCTTCACAAGGGCTACAACCTCAACTGCACACGCGTCAACCGTGCCGGTGTCGACCTGCTCGCCACCCCCGGCCTGCGCCTGCAGATGGGCGACCGCCTGACCATCGTGGGCGATATCAACGACATCGAGCGCCTGGCCTCGAAGCTCGGCAACTCCATGAAGCGCCTCAACACCCCGAACCTGATCACCATCTTCGTAGGTATTCTCTTCGGTATCATTGTCGGCTCAATCAACGTAGGCTTCGGCATGAAGCTCGGACTGGCCGGCGGCCCGCTGGTTGTCGCCATCCTGCTGAGCCGCTTCGGCTACCGCTTCAAGCTCGTAACCTACACCTCCTCGTCGGCCTCGATGATGCTCCGCGAACTCGGCATCTGCCTCTTCCTCGCCGCCGTCGGCATCGGCGCCGGCGCCAACTTCGCCGAAACCGTCTTCAACCAGACCGGTATGTGGTGGGTAATCTGGGGCTTCATCATCACCTTCATCCCCCTGGTTATCGTCGGAATCATCGCCCGCGGCGTCTTCAAGTTCAACTACCTGACAATCATGGGTATGATTTCCGGCAGCTACACCGATCCCCCAGCTCTGGCCTACTCCGGTAACTCCACCAGCTCCGACGCTCCGGCCGTAGCCTACTCCACGGTATATCCTCTGACCATGTTCCTGCGCGTAGTCGCGGCGCAGGCACTGATTCTCTGCTTCTGCCACTAAACCTCCCCCCTCATATCGCCTGAAGGCCCTCCCGGCCTTCGGGCGAAGCTATTTTCCCCGCCTCTCCCCCACTACCCTCTCGACCCTCGACTCTCCACTCTCGACTCTCGACTCTCCACTCTCGACTCTCGACCCTCGACTCTCGACCCTCGACTCTCTTACTCCCCTCTGAATGTACGACTTTATAGCCATCCTGCGGCGATTCGTTCCGCCCTACAAGAAGTACCTGTTTCTCAACATCTTCTTCAACATCCTTTCGGCGTTCCTGACCCTGTTCTCGTTCGCCGTCATCATCCCCATTCTGGAGATGCTGTTCAAGGTGAAGGAAGCGGTGTATGAGTTCATGCCCATAGGCAGCGCCTCGCTTAAGGACATGGCAGTCAACAACTTCTACTACTACACCCAGGAAGCCATCTCAACCTACGGCACCTCCACCACCCTGGCGCTCCTGGCGCTCCTGTTAGTGGTGATGACCGCCCTGAAGACCGGCGTCACCTACCTCGCCTCCTACTTCATCATCCCGATGCGAAGCGGCATCGTGCGCGACATCCGCAACTATGTCTTCGACAAGATGCTGCAGCTCCCCATCTCATTCTTCACCTCCGAGCGCAAGGGCGACGTGATGGCGCGCATGTCGGGCGACGTAAACGAAATCGAGAACTCCATCATGGCGTCGCTCGACATGATGTTCAAGAACCCGATCATGATCATCGTATGCCTGGTGATGATGATCACCATCTCCTGGCAGCTGACACTGTTCGTGCTGGTGCTCCTGCCGCTGGCCGGGTTCGTGATGGGAAAAGTCGGCAAGCGCCTCAAGCGCCAGAGCCTCGAGCAGCAGAACCAGTGGGGACTGCTGATGTCGAGCATCGAGGAATGTCTCGGCGGCCTCCGCATAATCAAAGCATTCAACGCCGAGCAGAAGGTCGATGACCGCTTCCACCGCGAAAACCAGGTATTCTTCAAACTCAGCAACCGCATAGCCCGCCGCCAGAGCCTCGCCCACCCGATGAGCGAGTTCCTCGGCACCATGGCCATAGCAATCGTCCTGTGGTTCGGCGGCTCGCTGATTCTGACGGGAGTATCGTCGATGAACGCAGCGTCGTTCATCTATTATATGGTGATTTTCTACTCCATCATCAACCCCGCCAAGGATCTGTCGAAGGCGATGTATTCCATACAGAAAGGTCTGGCATCCATGGTCCGCGTCGACAAGATTCTCGACGCTAAAAACCCCATCCAGGACCCCGCCAATCCCCGGGAAATCAAGCACTTGAAGGGGGATATCTCCTTCCGCTGCGTCTCCTTCAGCTACGGCACCAACGAGGTGCTTCACGACATCGACCTCGACATTCCCGCCGGTTCGACCGTGGCGCTCGTCGGGCAGTCGGGCTCCGGGAAATCCACAATGGCGGATCTGCTTCCGCGCTTCTACGACGTGCAGAAGGGCAAGGTCACCGTCGACGGCATCGACATCCGCGACCTGCGGGTTCACGACCTCCGCGCCTTCATGGGGAATGTGAACCAGGAGGCAATCCTCTTCAACGACACCTTCTTCAACAACATAACCTTCGGGGTGGAGAACGCCACCCTCGAGGAGGTCCGCGCCGCCGCCCGCGTAGCCAACGCCGACGAATTCATCATGCAGAGCGAAGAGGGCTACGACACCGGCATCGGCGACCGTGGCTGCCGCCTCTCCGGCGGACAGCGCCAGAGGGTTTCCATAGCCCGCGCCATCCTGAAGAATCCCCCGATTCTGATTCTCGACGAAGCCACCTCCGCCCTCGATTCCGAGAGCGAGAAACTGGTGCAGGAAGCCCTGGAGCGACTGATGAAGGGGCGCACCACGTTGGTCATCGCCCACCGCCTCTCGACCATCCGCAACGCCGACCTCATCTGCGTCCTCCACGAAGGGCGCATCGTGGAGCGCGGCACCCACGACGAGCTCATGGCCCTCGGCGGATACTACTCCCACTTAGTCGACATGCAGAAATTCTGACACCCTCCGCTGCGACCCAGATTCCTCGCAACGTCTGAGTCTTCGCAACGTCTGAGTCTTCGCAACGTCTGAGTCACCCCGCGACGTCTGAGACTTCGCAACGGACAAAAACCAAAGCAGGCTGCCCCGGAATTCGGAGCAGCCTGCTTTGGTATCAGCCTTGGAGGCTAAAAATCAGAGGATTACTTAGCATGCTCGAAGATTTTGGCAACCAGAAGCTCACCCTGCTGGACGCCGACGGTGCGCCATACCGGCTCGCCGTTCTTGAAGATAATCAGCGTCGGAACCGACTGCACGCGGTAGCGGGCTGCCAGCTCGGCGTTCTTGTCGATGTCGACCTTCACGATGGTCCCGGCATCGCCGACTTTTTCCTTTACTTTCTCGAGAATCGGCGACTGCATCTTGCAGGGGCCGCACCATGTTGCGAAAAAGTCTACAAGCGTGGGCTTCGAGGACTTGATGATTTCGTTAAAATCGCTCATTGTTGTATAGAATTTAATTTGTTGGCGGAATTTTGGGTTAAAAAGTCAAATATCAGAGTTTCAGGCACGAAAATCAAATTTTTGGCTGCTGACAGCGAACAGAATCCGGCTTTTGTTGGTTACTCTTATATGGTTTTATATTAATAACGGCAAATATACAAAAAAAGTTTGGATTTGCAACGGTTAAATCCGCCAAGTTCAGCTTAAAATTTATAACTGCGCCTCCTTAATTATTATTAAGGAAAAATTTCTTTAATTTGCATTGCAGTTCCGAAATGTTTTTGTAACTTTGCACTTGATAAACAAGGCGACCACGAAGCCTCAAACTCAAGAATTAAATAACACTACATATCAACCCCAATTTCTCAATTTTTATAAAATGAGCAAGATTGATTTAACCCAGTACGGCATCACCGGCACCAAGGAGATCGTCTACAATCCCTCTTACGAGGAACTCTTCAAAGAGGAAACCCTCCCCAACCTCGAAGGCTTCGAGAAGGGCGTTGTCACCGAACTCGGCGCTGTTAACGTGATGACCGGCGTCTACACCGGCCGTTCCCCCAAAGATAAGTTCATCGTCCTCGACGAAAACTCCAAGGACAAAGTTTGGTGGACTACCGAAGAATACAAGAACGACAACAAGCCCGTCACCGAAAAGACATGGGAAGCTGTCAAGGAAATCGCCGTCAAGGAACTCTGCAACAAGAAACTCTACGTCGTTGACTGCTTCTGCGGCGCCAACAAGGACACCCGCATGGCTGTCCGCTTCATCATGGAAGTAGCATGGCAGGCTCACTTCGTGACCAACATGTTCATCCGCCCCTCCGCCGAGGAACTCGCTGAATTCAAGCCCGACTTCGTTGTTTACAACGCTTCCAAGGCTAAAGTCACCAACTTCAAGGAACTCGGCCTCAACAGCGAAACCGCCATTGTCTTCAACACCACCTCCCGCGAGCAGGTTATCATCAACACCTGGTACGGCGGCGAAATGAAGAAGGGTATGTTCTCCATGATGAACTACTACCTCCCCCAGAAGGGCATCGCTTCCATGCACTGCTCCGCAAACACCGACAAGAACGGCGAGAACACCGCCATCTTCTTCGGTCTGAGCGGCACCGGTAAGACCACCCTCTCCACCGACCCCAAGCGTCTGCTCATCGGCGACGACGAACACGGCTGGGACGACAACGGCGTCTTCAACTTCGAAGGCGGCTGCTACGCTAAGGTCATCAACCTCGACAAGGAATCCGAACCCGACATCTACAACGCTATCCGCCGCGACGCCCTCCTCGAGAACGTCACCGTAGACAAGGACGGCAAGATCGACTTCGCTGACAAGAGCGTAACAGAGAACACCCGTGTTTCCTACCCCATCTTCCACATCGAAAACATCGTTAAGCCCGTATCCGCCGGTCCCGCCGCCAAGAACGTCATCTTCCTGTCGGCCGACGCCTTCGGCGTGCTCCCCCCCGTTTCGATCCTGACCCCCGAGCAGACCAAGTACTACTTCCTGAGCGGCTTCACCGCCAAGCTCGCCGGTACCGAACGCGGCATCACCGAGCCCACCCCCACCTTCTCCGCATGCTTCGGCCAGGCCTTCCTGGAACTCCACCCCACCAAGTACGCCGAAGAACTCGTCAAGAGAATGGAAAAGAGCGGCGCCAAGGCTTACCTCGTTAACACCGGCTGGAACGGCACCGGCAAGCGCATCTCCATCCGCGACACCCGCGGTATCATCGATGCAATCCTCGACGGCGCTATCCTGAAGGCTCCCACCAAGAAGCTCCCCATCTTCGACTTCGAAATCCCCACCGAACTCCCCGGCGTAGATCCCAAGATCCTCGATCCCCGCGACACCTACACCAACCCCGAAGAGTGGACCAAGAAGGCCGAAGACCTCGCTGCCCGCTTCATCAAGAACTTCAAGAAGTACGAGAACAACCCCGCCGGTAAGGCCCTCGTAGCCGCCGGTCCCCAGCTCTAAGCTTCCAGACCCGCATCATCCGGGATTCCCCGAATCCCCTGATTCGCAGGAATCCCGTCAAATGATAACCAAAAAACTGCGCCCCGCCAGCCGGAGCGCAGTTTTTTATTTATTGATATAAATCGTATGAACGTCACTATGAAATTAGGCACCCACATTTCTATGGAATGTGGGTACGGTTTGATCTATTACAGCAGGAGGCAGGCGTCGCCGTAGCTGAGGAAGCGGAAGTCGTTGGCGAGGGCGAAATCGTACATCGCCCGCCAGTCGCCGCCGGTGAAGGCCGAAACCAGCAGGAGCAATGTGGATTTCGGCTGGTGGAAGTTGGTGACCATGCCGCGGACAATGCGGTAGGTGTAGCCGGGGGCAATGATGATGCGCGTGGTGGCGATAAAGGTCGAGGCGCCGGTGGCCTCGAGGTGTCTGACAATGGCGTCGAGAGCTTCCGCGGCGGTGGGCCAGAATGGTGCCGGGATATCCCCTTCGACAAAATCTGCATCCGCATCCGGGGTCTCGTAAGGGCACCACTGCGGGACTTCGCCGTCCCAGCGCCCCCGGAGCATCAGGCGTCCGGCGTGGTAGAGGGATTCGAGAGTGCGGACCGAGGTGGTTCCGACCGCAATCACGCGACGCGGGGTGTCGCGCAACTCGCGCAACAGCCCGATGGGCACGGCGATGAATTCGGCGTGCATCGGATGGTCGCCGATTTCGTCGGATTTTACGGGCTGGAAAGTTCCGGCGCCGACATGGAGGGTCAGCTCGCGGCGGGGAATACCCTTTTCGCTGACGCGCGCGAGGACTTCGGGTGTGAAATGCAGTCCGGCGGTCGGAGCGGCCACAGAGCCTTCGATTCTGGAGTAAACAGTCTGATAATCAGTGGAGTCCGACTGCTCCGTGGAGCGGTTGAGATACGGCGGGATGGGAATTTCGCCGGCCGCCTCGATGATTTTCGAGAAAGTAACACCCGGAGCATTCCAGGTGAAGCGGACAACCGACGCATTGCCCTGGCGCTCGACACGCTCGGCATGAAGGCTGACGGCAGCCCCGTCGACCTCGACTGCGAGGGTCAGCAGCCCCTCTTTCCAGCGCTTGGAATTACCCACAAAACAAGTCCACGAGCACTCCCCCTCGGCGGCGAAGTTCTGCGCGTAATCAGCCGGCTCGACCGGCTCGAGACAGAAAACCTCAATCAGCGCTCCCGGTCGCCCCTCGATGCCGGAATCCTTGCGGAAGCGCAGACGTGCGTTGATTACGCGGGTATTGTTGTAGATGAGCATCGCATCGGCGGGGAGCAGCTCGGGCAGCTCCGCAAAGCAATGGGCCGAAATAGAGCCGTCGTGGCCTCGGAGCAGCAGTTTGCAGGCATCGCGCTGCTGCAACGGATGCTTGGCAATCCGTTCGTCGGGGAGCGGATAGTCGAATTCCTCGATACGGATATGTCTGGCTTCTATATTTGTTTTTTGATTCTGTGTCATAATGTTATAAACCGGACTGCAAAGTTACTCAATTCCGCTGATTTCCGGAAGTTTCAGGCCGGATTTATCAGAAACTTATATCCGCTTTTTGATAATGCGAAATATTTTGATTAACTTTGCGATAGCAACCATAAAAACTGCTTGAATAACCTCAAACCTTGCCATTTCACTAAAAAAATCTGAACAAGACGTGATAAACATAGGAATCCTTGGCGGCGAAACCGAAGCCGCCGGCGAACTAATCCGAATTCTCATAAATCATCCCGACGTAATCCTGCGTCAGGTGGCCTCCCCCGAGCACGCCGGGCTGCGGGTCGACAGCTTCCACCGCGGCCTGACCGGCGACACCGACCTCTGCTTCACCCGCGAGCTCGACGACCCGAAACTCAACTGTGTGTTCCTGTTAGGCGAACCCTGGCAGGCCCGCGAATATGTGGAGCAGGCCGACAGCCGCAGCCATGTGTCGCAGCTCAACGAGGACGAGGAGCCGGAGGATTTCCTGCATATCATCGACATGACCGGAAGCTGGCTCAACGGCGGCGAAGGAATGGTCTACGGCTTCCCGGAATTCCGCCGCAAGGCGCTGGTGCGCGGAGCGCTACGGGCGTCGGTACCCTCGCCGACAGCCACTTTGCTGGAGCTGGCCCTGTTCCCGCTGGCCAAGAACCACCTGCTTGAGGGGACGATAAACGTTAAGGTCACCCTTCCGCACCGCGCCCTGACTGCGCCCGTCATCGACAGCCATTACGACCAGGCGCTCTCAACGCGTCTCGACCCGATTGCCCCGATTGAGAACCGCACCGACGCTTCGATTGCCGCCGGGGAGGCGCTCCGCGAGCTACGCCAGATCGATTCCACCTTCAACGGAACGCTGAACGTCAGCCAGAGTGTCAGCGCCGTCACCACCCGCGGCCTTCGTGCCGACATCGAAATCGGCGCCGGAATCAGCGCCGACGAGGCCCGTCACCTGTTCGAGGAGGCCTATTCCGACCACTCCTTCACCTTCCTGCTCGACCGCGAGCCGGAAGTCGTGGATGTGGCCAACACCAACAAATGCCTGCTGCAGATTACCCCCGCCGACATCACCGGCGCGCGCCCGGGGCTGCGCATCACCGCCGTGATGGACGCCCTGGTGAAGGGCTGCGCCGGCACCGCGGTCCACTGCATGAACCTCCTTTTCGGCCTCTCGGAGCGCACCGGCCTCGCCCTGAAAGCCTCCACGATTTAACCGCGAAGAACAATGAAGGATAGAATCGCGCGATCACGCGCGATAACAGAACGAAAGTTACTTTTTTAGCTACAAACGCTAAAGCCATAACCGCTAAAGCTAAGCACAAAAGCAAAGCGCTAAAGCTAAGCACAAAAGCAAAGCGCAAAAGCTAAACACAAAAGCCACAAGAGCAAAGATCCAAAACATAAGGTAACTTTCGTTCAGTTATCGCGCGTGCTCGCGCGATCCAAAGCATAGCTTTTAGCCACAAACGCCAAAGCATAGCCAAAGCACAGCAGCGCCCGATTCCAAAGTTGGAACCGGGCGCTGATATTTGGGAGGCAGCGGCCGCCGGGAAAACCCTGAAAGGGGCGCCGGGGGGGGGAGCCTGAGAAGTGGCAGGATGGGGGATTACTTGCTCTCGGACTTGTTCTTGCTGTGGTAGCCGTAGCCGTAACCATAGCCGTAACCGTAGCGCGACGAGAGACCGCCGATACGCGAAACATCGGTGCCGTTGAGGATAATCGCGATGTTGTGGTAGCGCTGGTTGTCGTAGAGTTCCTGAATGCGGGGGAGCATGTCGCGTTCGAGCACACCTGCACGGATGATGAAGGCAGTCATATCGGCATGACGGTTGATGATCTTGGCGTCGGCGACAACCTCGACAGGCGGGCAGTCGAGAAGCACGTAATCATACTCGGTGCGGAGCTTGTCGAGCAGGCTCTTCAGGCGCGGCGAGTAGAGCAGTTCGGCGGGATTCGGGGGAATGGCTCCGACGGGGAGGACGTCGATGAAGTGGTCCTTCGGAGGATTGTTGGGGTCGATGCGCTTCGGGGGCTCGACGGGGCGGTGAACCAGAATCTGGTCGAGAGTGGCGTGGCCCGAGAGGTAAGCCGAAAGACCGGTCGACGGGGAGTTGACGAAGCTCGACAGGGAAGCCTTGCGAAGGTCAAGGTCGAGGACACAGACCTTCTTGTCCTTGATGGCGAGCACGGTGGCGAGGTTCATGGCTACGAACGTCTTGCCGGAACCGGCGTTGGCGGAGGTGACCATGATGATGTGTGCGCCGTTGCTGTCCGCATCGGTCATCAGCTCGAGGTTGGTGCGGATAACACGGAACGCCTCGTTGATGGTGTTGCCGGAGCCCTTGCGCACCAGCACCACGCGACGATCTTTCTCGTCCTCGTGAGCCTTGCGGAGGCGCTGCAGGCCGGTGCGTTTGTGGTAGCCCAGAGGAATTTCGCCGATGAAAGGCACGGAGAGGTGCTCGAGGTCGCGGCGGCCGCGGACCTTGGTGTTGAACATCTCGATGAGGTAGATGACACCGGTGGGGAGGAGCAGGCCCAGCAGGACGGCCACCATCATGATGGCGCGGGGGTTGGGTGAAACCGGAACATTCGCGCCTGTAGGAGGTGTGATCACGCGGGTGTTGTAGGCGGTGAAGGCCTGCGAGAGCTCGTTCTCCTCACGCTTCTGGAGAAGGAAGAGATACAGAGCTTCCTTGACCTTCTGCTGACGCTCGACGCTGAGAAGGTAGCGGGCCTGAGTCGGGTTGGCCTGCAGACGCGAAGAGGCCATGGCCTCGTTTGTCTGGGCCGCGCGGATTCCGGCGTTGAGGGTCACGATATAGTTGTCGATTGACTGGAGCACGGCCTGACGGAGACCGTCAAGCTGGGCGTCCATGGTTACTACAAGGGGGTTGGAGGTCGAAGAGTTCTGCACCAGGTTGTTGCGCTGGAGGAGCATCTTGTTGTACTCCGAAATCTGCTGCTCGATGTTCAGGTTCTCGAGGCCGGAATTGGCGGGGAGAACGTTGAAGGAGTTCGCGGAGTTGCCCAGATAGTTGCGGATATAGCGGGCCATGCCGAGGCGGTTGTTGAGCTGGAGAACCTCGTCGGTGGCGGTGTTCGCGCGCTGGAAGTAAGCCTGGGCGGCAGCCTCGACGTCAGGCACCATGTGGGCCGACTTGAAGGATGAGATTTCGGAGTCGACGCCGCCGAGTTCCTCCTCGATCAGACCGAGACGATCCTTGATGAACTCCGAGGTGGAGACGGCAATGCGGTTCTTGTCGCGGATCCAGTTCTCGTTGTAAAGCTCGATGAGGGTGTTGAGGACATCCTCGGCGCGGGGGATGTTCACGTCGGTGTAGGTCAGGGAGATTACCGACGACCAGTCTTCGGGAATCTCAGCCTTCAGGCCGTTGAGGGCGTTGAGGGCGGCACCCTGAACCGAACCGCGGGACACGTTCAGAATCATCGGCTCCTTGATTTTGCCGGTGAACGAGGCGTTGGGAGCGTAGGCGATCTTGCCGGCGGGGGTGTCGATGGTGTCGAGCTTGTTGTAATTCGCGATGGTCACATCCTTATAGACAGGCTTGTCGCCGTCATCGGCGACACCGGCGATGCCAATCTCGAGATCCGAGAGCACAGCCTTGCCATCGGGATACAGCGTGGCATGGAACTTGACCGTCTTTTCGTCAGCGATTCCGGGGAAAGAGAAGGTCACCGGAAGGGTCGGGCCATAGAGGGTCTTGGCGTAGAAGGGACCGTCGACGGAGTAATTGACATTGAGGCCCAGCTGCTTCACGACCTGATACATCAGGGTCGGGGAGGAGATGGAAATCACCTCGTTCTTGACGTTGGTGTTGGCTTGGAGGAAGCCCATACCGGAGAACTGCTGCCCGACGTCGCCGCCGGCCGAGCCGCCGATATTGTCATCCTTGATCATCAGCGTAGCGCTGCGCTGATATACTTTCGGGGTCTTGAGAATCTGGTAAAATGCGAATCCGCAGCATACAGCCAGAGAAATCACATACCAGTACCAGTGTGAGATGCACATCCAGAGGATGTCCTTGAAACTCACACCCTGTTCTACCTGAGAGGAGTTGTTGTCGTTTTCTTGCACGGCAGAAAAAAAATTGGAAACTTGAATATTCGGAATTACCAGTTCCTGATAAGAAGAATCACTGTGGTAACAAACGAAGCGATTGAAATCCAGAAGCTGGGGGTCTGGAAGGCGGAGCCGTTGGCGGTGGTGGTACGCTTGCGCAAGTCGTTGGGCTCGACGTAAATCACATCGTCCTGCTGAAGATAGTAGACGGGCGAGGAGAAGGTGGCCTGAGCGTTGGTGAGGTCCACGGTGTGGGCGACCTGACGACCGTCTTCCATTCGGAGTACAATGACGTTGTTGCGTTTGCCCTGGATGGTGAGGTCACCGGCGGCGGCGATGGCATCGAGCAAGGTGAACTGGTCACGTCCGATGGCAACCTTTCCTGGGTTGCTGACTTCGCCGAGGACACTGACGGTGCGGTTGAGGAACTCAACGATAACCGTGGGGTCCTTCACGAGGTTACGCTGGATAAGTTCTTTCTTGATGTATTCGGCCACCTGGGTTCGGCGCATCCCCTCGATGTGAAGTGTGCCGAGCACAGGGAAGTCGATATCGCCGTAGGAGTCTACGGTGTAGGAAGAGGATTCGTTGGAGTTGGAGCTGGAGCTACCGGGGGTGGAAATGGTAGCGGTCTGGATGTCGCCGATACGGCGGCTTGCCACGGGGAGGTTGAAGAGCGCGGCCAGCTGCGGGTCTTTGGAGTGGACTACGATCGAGAGGCGGTCGCCCGGCTTGACGAGAAGCTCGCTGGAGGGAGTCACCTCAAGGCGCTGACCGTTCGTAATGTCCTGAAAATAGGTGATATCCTTGGGAGTGCGGCAGGACGACAGGCTCGCCATGGCAATCAGGATTATACCTAACGCTTTAAAGAAGTTATTTCGCAATAGCATATTATGGTGTTGATTATTTCGGAATTTGATGGCATCGGGTCCCGAGGATGGGGGTCAGTCGTAGCGGGCCGAAGGCTCGCCGCGGCGCTGGCGGGCGCGGATGGTGCGGGTCAGCAGGTAGTTGGCCACCACCCATATAATCAGGTCGATGACCAGAATCATGAATGGGCCTACAGCCGGAGAGAGGACCATGTCGAGAGCCACAAGACCGGCCGAGAATCCCAGAATAGAGATCATGGCAACGCGCTGACGAATGTTCAACGCCAGGAGTTTGTGGTGGATATGACAGCGGTCGGGCAGGAAGGGGGAATTGCCACGGAGGATGCGGTGCACAAACACGCGGACCACGTCGAGCGCGGGGACGGCCAGCGGCGCGAAGGCCAGCACAAGCACATCAGCTTGGAAGACTCCGACAGTGGGAAGGTTGGAAATTTCCATCGCCAGAAAGCTGAGGACGATACCGGTAGTCAGCGACCCGGTGTCGCCCATGAATATTTTCTTATGCTTGGCGGCGTTGCCGAAAACATTGTAGTAGAAGAACGGCACGAGGGTGCCGAGGCCGGCGAAGGCGATCAGGGCGTAGACCCACTGTCCGGCGGCAATCAGCACGAAGCCGTAGAAGGCCATGGCGATGCCGCTCAGGCCCGAAGCAAGGCCGTCGATGCCGTCGATGAGGTTGATGGCGTTGACAATGAATACAACCAGAAGCACCGTCAGCATATAGGACAGCACCATCGGGAGCTCCCCGATGCCGAGCATGCCGTGGAGGCTGTCGAGACGGACACCACCCATTGCCAGCAGCAGACCGGCAAGAATCTGGGCTACAAATTTGGCGCGGTACTTTACACCGATGAGGTCATCGGCGAGGCCGACCACATACATCAGCATGATCGAGCATAGACCGAAACATAGCGGAATCGCATGACTTTCAACCGTCTGCGATTTCAGAACGGCCCCGACTGAGATTGAGCTCAAATCCGGATAGCTCTCACCGGTCAGCAGAACAATACCGGAAACAAGACAAAGCGAGAAAACCAGCGAAGGCATGAAGGCCATACCCCCAAGGCGGGGAATCGCCACTTTGTGAATTTTTCGTTCATCGGGTTCATCGAACAGGCGTTTGCGAAAAGCTATAAGCAGAATCTGCGGAATAATGATACCACAGAGCAGAGTGCTGACGCAAAATACAGCCAAGACAACGAGAATCCAGTGCATTTTCAAAAAAAATTAGGTGCAGGGGAACCCTGGCGTAAAACAAAGGCAAAAAAAACTTACTATCAGACAGTTAGCTACAATTTACCCAATTCCAAGCATCATTTCGGTGCTTTAAATATATCAGCTAAAACATCAATACGGTGCTATTTCGGTGCAAAATTACAAAAAATTTGCCTAACTGACAACATTTTTTTATCATTAACGGGACTTTTTGATATCAAAATACGGACTTTATGTGGTTGCGACGCATAGCTTAATTCACTCATTTCTACCTCATCCTGCCTAATCCGATATAAAAAGGGATAAAAAAACTCAACAGATGGGTCATTTTCCGAAAAATTCATTAACTTTGCATGACGGTCCGCGCCCGGCGGTTTTCAGCCCGGAGCGGCCGGTATGTTCTGATTTTTTAATCCAAATAATCCAAGATAGCCTGAAATGAGAAAATGGCGAGTTGAAGACAGCGCCGAGCTTTACAACATCAACGGCTGGGGCCGTCAGTATTTTTCGGTCAACGAAAAGGGGAACATGACGGTGCAGCCGCGCCCCGATCTGGCACCGGTCGACATCCGCGAGGTGCTCGACGAGCTGCAGCTCAAGGACATCACCGCTCCGGTGCTGCTCCGCTTTCCCGACATCCTCGACAACCGCGTCGAGAAAATCTACAACTGCTTCCGCAAGGCTGCCGAAGAGTATGATTACCAGGGGCAGAACTATGTGATTTACCCTATAAAGGTCAATCAGATGCGCCCGGTCGTGGAGGAGATTGTCAGCCACGGCAAGAAGTTCAACATCGGTCTGGAAGCCGGCTCGAAGCCTGAGCTCCACGCCGTGCTGGCCACGAACATCGACGAAAACGCCCTGATTATCTGCAACGGCTACAAGGACGAAAACTATATCGAACTGGCCCTGCTGGCCCAGAAGATGGGGCGCCGGATCATCTTAGTGGTGGAGAAGCCCAACGAGCTGAACCTCATCAAGGAGATTTCCAAACGCCTGAAAATCACCCCCGCAATCGGCGTGCGCATCAAGCTGGCCAACTCGGGTTCGGGCAAATGGGAGGAATCCGGCGGCGACCAGTCGAAGTTCGGTCTGGACTCCTCGGAGCTGCTCCAGGCCATCGATTTCCTCCAGAAAAACGACGCCATGAACTGGCTGCAGCTGATTCACTTCCATATCGGCAGCCAGATTACCAAGATCCGCCGCATCAAGAACGCCCTGCGCGAGGCGATGCAGTTCTATGTACAGCTGTCGAAACTCGGTTTTTCAGTAAAGTACGTCGACATCGGCGGCGGCCTCGGCGTGGACTACGACGGCACCCGTTCGTCGGCCTCCGAGAGTTCCATGAACTACTCCATCCAGGAGTATGCCAACGACGCAATCTATTCCATAGTAGACGTTTGCGAGAAGAACGGACTTCCGCAGCCCGATATCGTCAACGAGAGCGGCCGCTCGCTGGCCGCCCACCACTCCGTGCTCATCATCGAGGCTCTCGAGGCCACCTCGCTCCCCCGCTGGCGCGAGGGGATCGACGACCTCCGCGGCGACGAGCATGAGCTGATCAAGGAACTTTACGACATCTGGGACGAAATCAACTCCAACAACCTCTTCGAGTCGTGGCACGACGCCATCCAGTGCCGCGAGGAGTCGCTGGACCTCTTCTCCATGGGGATGCTCGACCTGCGCAACCGCGCTCTGGCCGAAAAGCTCTTCTGGGAGATTGCCCGCGAGGTTGCCCAGACCACCGATTCGATGAAGCACCCGCCCGAGGAGCTGCGCAAGGTGTCCCGTATGCTCCCCGACAAATATTACTGCAACTTCTCTCTTTTCCAGTCGCTTACCGACTCCTGGGCCATAGACCAGCTGTTTCCCATCGTGCCGATCTCGCGTCTCGACGAGAAGCCGACGAAGATAGCGACAATCCAGGACATGACCTGCGACTCCGACGGCAAAATCGCCCATTTCATCTCCCCGCAGGGGGTCACCAAGGCCCTGCCGGTCCACCCGCTGAAGCCCGGCGAGCCATACTACCTCGGGGTGTTCCTCGTGGGCGCATATCAGGAGATTTTAGGCGACATGCACAACCTGTTCGGCGACACCAACGCCGTGCATATCTCCTGTTACAAAGACCATTACGAGATTGACCGCGTGATCGACGGCGAAACCGTGGCCGAGGTGCTTGACTACGTGCAGTACGACGCCAAGCGGCTGGTGCGCAACGTCGAAACCTGGGTCACAAAGGCCATGAAGGCAGGCAAAATCACCCCCGAGGAGGGACGCGAATTCCTTTCAAACTACCGCTCCGGGCTTTATGGCTACACCTATCTTGAAAAAGACTGATTGTTTGGACGAGGCTGATCGCTCGGAAACGACTGATTCCCGGGAGATTAACCGCTACTTCATGCGGCTGGCCTACCGCGGGGAAAATTTCCACGGCTGGCAGCGTCAGCCGGGCGACGTCACTGTGCAGCAGGTTGTGGAAGAGGCGCTTGCGCGGGTTTTCCGTCTGCCGGAAGTGGCGGTGACGGGTGCCGGGCGCACCGATGCGGGGGTCAACGCCTCCTGTATGTGGGCGCATTTCGATCTGCCGGCTCCAGCAGCCGAAGGCCCGGCGTCCGCAGCGGGCAAACCGTTTCCCGACCCCGCCGGGAACGACCGGCTGATTCACTCGCTCAACTGCATGCTGGCTCCCGACGTGGTGATTTTCGAGATTGTCAGGGTGCATTCCGAAGCACACGCGCGGTTCGACGCCACCAGCCGCAGCTACCGTTATTACGCTCATACCCAACGCAATCCGTTCGTGCGCGAGCTCTCCTGGCTGGCCCCTCCGGGTCTTGACTTCGATGCTATGAACCGCGCCGCAGCCATCCTGCTCGAAGTCAGCGACTTCACCTCATTCTCGAAACTCCACACCGACACCAAGACGAACATCTGCCGCGTCAGCCATGCCGTCTGGCGGCAGCTCGACGCAAGCCGCTGGGTGTTCGAGATCACCGCTGACCGCTTCCTGCGCAATATGGTGCGCGCCGTGGTCGGCACACTCGTGGAGGTCGGCCGCGGCAAGCTGTCAATCCAGGGGTTCCGCGACATCATCGACCGCCGCAACCGCTGCGCCGCCGGCACATCCATGCCCCCCGGCCCCCTCTTCCTCCATGACATAACCTATCCCTACCCCCTTGGGAAACTTCTTTAGGGCAAAGCCTCTATATTAAACCTTTTGATTTCCAGCAATTTCCATCTATGATGCGCGACCCCGTGACAAACCGCCCCGACTCGTTCGACGGTATCGACAAAATTTTCTCCGCTTCCTACTTTCTGACTCCCGGCGAATGTAACCCCGAGCAGCGGATGCCGCTTACCCTTCTGATCAACAGACTGATCGAGGTCGCCACGCTCCACGCCAACCAGGTCGGAATCGGCTGGGAATACCTCAAACGCGACAACCAGACATGGGTGCTGTCGCGTGTGGCCGTGGAGATGCGCCGTTATCCCGGCGTGAACTCCAACTACCGGATTTCCACCTGGATAACATCGATCAACCGCCTGTTTTCGGAGCGCAATTTCGAGATTGCCGACGCCGACACCGGCGAGGTAATCGGCTACGCCCGCACCATCTGGGCCGTCCTCGACGTCACCACCCGCCAGGCCGGCGACATCTCCCGCATGACCTGGGTCGTGGACCTCATCCCCGACAAGGATTGCCCCATCGCCGCCCCCTCGCGCCTCCGCCCGGTCACCTCCCCCGCCAACCCCACCCCGGCGAATCCGGATGGACTGTTGTCCGAGCCTGCGGCTCGGACCTCGGAATCCTTCCGTGTTGCGCACTACCGCTTCCAATACACCGACCTGGACTTCAACCGCCATGTCAACTCCTCGCGCTACATCGAACTGCTGATGAACCAGTGGTCGCTCCCCTTCCATGATGCCAACCGCCTGACCCGCTTCGAGATAGCCTACATCCACGAAGCCCGCTACGACGAGGAAGCCACCCTCAGCCTCCTCACCACCCCCATTCCCGACACAGAGCGCTTCGAAACCCGCGCCGAGCTCCTCGACCCCGCCGGCCAGCCGATTCTCCGCTCGCTCCTCCAGTTCTCCCCGCGTTAATTTTTTTTATATTGCAAAATTGCGCCGAAATTCGTAATTTTGCAGTAATGAAAAAAAACAAGAAATCCTCAAAAAATCCGCAGGCAACCGCCAATACGCAGGCTGCCGCCAAAGGTGCGGTCCACCCCTCGCCGCTGAAGGCGTGGATTGAAGCCATGCGCCTCCGGACTCTCCCGGTGGGAGCTGCGCCCGTGGTCATGGGCGCCGGTCTGGCGCTGCAAGCCGGTCATTTCCAATGGCTTCCGGCGCTGATATGCCTGCTTTTCGCCGTTACGGCGCAAATCGGCTGCAACTTCGCAAACGAATATTACGACTTCAAATCCGGTCTCGACCGCAAAGGCCGCGTAGGCCCGCGCCGCGGCGTCACCGAGGGTGACATCGCCCCCGAAGCGATGCACCGCGCAACCGCCGTCTGCTTCCTCATCGCCGCCATCATCGGCTGCTCGCTCATTTACTGGGGGGGCTGGTGGATGGTGCCCGTCGGTCTGTTTATCTTCGTCGGCGCGCTGAGCTACTCCGCTGGGCCCTTCCCGCTGTCGCGCAACGGCATGGGGGAAATCGCCGTGGTGGTGTTCTTCGGCCTGATTCCGACGTCGCTGACCTTCTATCTTCAGGCCGGCTACTACTCGCTGGGCGACATGCTGGCGGGACTCGCCATGGGTCTGCTCGTCTCCAACCTACTGATTGTCAACAACTACCGCGACTGCGAAGAGGATGCCGCCGGCGGCAAGATCACCACCGCGGTGATGTTCGGCCGCACGACCGTGCTCTGGGCATACCTGGTCAACGGCCTGCTGGCCGTGGCGCTCACCAGCCATCTCTGGATGAAAGCCGGGATGTGGACACTGGTGTTCCCGGCGCTCTACCTTGTGGGACACGTCGCCGTCTGGAGCTACATCCGCCGCAACGACGGCCCGAAGCTCAACCCAGCCCTCGGCATGACCGCGATGCTGGTGTTCTTCCTCGCGGCTACATTCCTCATCGTAAACATCTGATTTATAGCTCAAACGCCACCCGGCCCAATCCGCTCCCACCGTGCAACTCAATCGGCTCGCAATCACTAATTTCAAGAATATCCCGGAGGCTCAGCTCGAGTTTTCGCCGAAGGTCAACTGTTTCCTGGGCAACAACGGCATGGGGAAAAGCAACCTTCTCGACGCGATTTACTACCTGAGTTTCTGCCGCAGTTTTTCGGGACTTCCCGATGCCAGGCTGCTGCGCAACGGCGAGCCATTCGCCACTGTCCGGGGCAATTACGAGCGCCGCGGCATCGACGAGGAGCTGCTCCTCGGCCTCCGCGAAGGGCACCGCAAGAGCTTCCGCCGCGGCGGCAAGGAATACACGCGCCTGAGCACCCATATCGGCGCCTTCCCCTTAGTGCTCGCCTCCCCGGCCGACTCCGACCTCATCAACGGCACCGGCGAGGAGCGCCGCCGCCTCATGGACATGGTCATCTCGCAGGCCGACCCGGTATACCTCGACCACCTCATCCGCTACAACCGCGCCCTGCAGCAGCGCAACAAGATGCTCCGCGACCATATCGCCGACCCGAACCTATACCTGGCGGTAGAGCTCTCCATGGAGCCTTCGGCGCTCTATATCACCAGCAAACGCTCCGAATGGGCCGTCGAGCTCTCAGGAATTTTCGCCAAGCGCTACGCCGCCATCGCCGCCGACACGGAGGTCCCGGCAATCGCCCTCCAGAGCCATCTCGCCGAAGAACCCGCCGGCCTCGGAGTGCTCCTCGACCGCAACCGCCGCCGCGACGAGGCCCTCGGCTACACCTCCGTAGGCCCGCACCGCGATGACCTCGACCTGCAGCTCAACGGCATGCCCGTGCGCCGCGTCGCCTCGCAGGGGCAGTGCAAGACCTACACCATCGCCCTGCGTCTGGCGCAGTATGAATTTCTCGAGGAATCCTCCGGGATGAAACCCCTGCTGCTGCTCGACGACATCTTCGACCGCCTCGACGCCGAGCGAGTCGAAAAGCTCATCGACGTGGTCGCCTCACCCGGTTTCGGCCAGATTTTCATCACCGACACCAACCGCACCCACCTCGACCAGATTATCTCCCTCCAAAGCTCCTCCCACTCCTCCTGGCAGGTCACCTCCGGCTCCTTCACCCCCCTCTAATCCCACCCCTCTCCCCGAAAATGCAGCGCACCGACCCACTTTCAATCCGGCAGATCATAGACCGCGTAATGGACACCTCGGCCCGCAAGGACGAGATGCTCGCCATGCGTGCCGCCTACCTCTGGGGCGACCTCGTCGGCCCGGGAGTCAACGCCATGACCCTCAAGCGCTACGTGCGCGACGGTGTGCTTCACGTCACCCTCTCCTCCGCCCCCCTCAAGAGCGAGCTCTCATTCCGCCGCGAATCCCTGATTGCCCGCATCAACGAAATCCTCGGCCGCCCCGTAATCCGCGAAATCCGATTCCACTGAGCCCCCCTTCAATTCCACTGAGGTCCCCCCCTCAATTCTATTGAAGTCAACTCCTTCAAAAACAACACCTTTCATGACAGATATTCCCCCCTGCAAAAATCCTAAAGTTCCGGCCCCCGCGGTTCCGTTTCACCACCGCCTCGACATTCAGCAGCGCTTCAACGACATCGACATGTTCGGCCACGTAAACAACGGCGCCTACCTCCAGATGTTCGACCTCGGCAAAGTCCGGTACTTCAACACCGTGATGGGCGGCGACATCGACTGGCACAAAGCCACCGTGGTGGTCGTCAACATCAACGTCTCCTTCCACTCACCGGCCTATTTCGAGGAACCGCTGGCAGTCCTGACCGCCGTCAGCCGCATCTCCACCCACAGCTTCATCCTCGAGCAGCGCATCGTCAACCCCGAAACCGGCGATGTGAAATCCACCGCCCAGACCGTCATGGCCGGCTTCGACCCCACCACCGCCACCGGCCTCGAACTCCCCGCCGTGTGGGTCGATTCCCTGAACAAATTCGAGAACCCCGCTGAAAATTTTTGAAAATTCAGCAGAAAAAGCTAACTTTGTAGTTGCTAACGAAATAAAATCATGTCTACTGCAACCCCCGGAGCGGCTCCCAAAGAGAAGCTCCCCAAAATAGAGAACCTGCGTGTGGCCATCGTGGCCGCAAAATGGAACGCTCACATCACCGATGCCCTCACTCAGGGCGCCCTCGACGTCTTCAAGGCCGAAGGTTACCCCAAGGAGAACATCGACGTATTCCATGTGCCCGGCACCGTGGAACTGACCTTCGCCGCCTCCCAGCTGATCGAGGCGTCGCTCTACGACGCCGTGATCGTGTTCGGCTGCGTCATCCGCGGCGGCACACCCCACTTCGACTACGTATGCCAGAGCGTAACCCAGGGAATCACGGCCCTGAACGCCGACTGCGACACCCCGGTGATTTTCGGTGTGCTGACCGTCGACAAGGAGCAGGACGCCATTGACCGCGCCGGCGGATGCCTCGGCAACAAAGGCAGCGAAGCGGCCGAAGCAGCCATCATGATGGTCGACTTCAAAGATCAGGTAAGCAAGCTGTAATCATGGCCGCGCTTTATCTGTTTCCCGTTCCCCTCGACAACGACATCCCCGCCGAGCAGTGTCTCCCGGCTTACAACACCGAGTTGCTGCGCGGTATCCGCTATTTCGTGGTCGAGAACCTGCGTTCGGCGCGCCGCTTTCTCAAAAAATGCGACCGCAACATCGACATCAACTCCCTGCATTTCACCGAGTTGAGCGAGCATACAAAGCCCGAGGAGGTTCCGGCGATGCTGGAACCTCTGAAATCCGGCGAATCAATCGGAATTATCTCCGAGGCAGGTTGTCCGGCGGTTGCCGACCCCGGGGCCGACCTGGTGACCGCAGCGCAGGCTAAAGGATACAAGGTTGTACCCTTGGTGGGGCCGTCGAGCATACTTATGGCGCTGATGGCCAGCGGGTTCAACGGTCAGAGCTTCGCTTTCAGCGGCTATCTGCCCATCGCTCCCGCCCAGCGTTCCGCGCGGCTGAAAGAGATGGAGCGCCGCATCCGCCGCGAGCGGCAGACGCAGATTTTCATCGAGACCCCATACCGCAACAACCGGCTGATTGCCGAACTGGCCTCCTCGCTCCCCTCCGATCTCCTCCTATGCGTGGCTTCCGACATCACAGGCGAACGCGAGTCGATCGTCACTCGTCCGCTATCCGTCTGGTCCAAAGCCAATTACAACTACGATAAGATTCCAACCATCTTCCTCCTCTTCAGTTAACCCCAAGTTCCACCAACCCGTCAGTCCCCTCCGACAGAGCTCCGCAAGAAACCTTTCAGGCAATGGCCCGCTACAAGAAACCATCTCCGAACAACTACAATATCCCCGGCCTGTTCGACGACCTGGAACCAGCAAACCTGTTCCCGGAAGCCGAGCCACTGCCGATACATCCGGTTGTGGAACGTGCGGCCAGGAAGTCACGCGGCAGCAAGCGCGAGGAGCCTCTGTTCACCGGCGACGATCTGACGCCGCTCGAGATTTCCCCGGCCATCGACCACCTCGATTTCATCTCGTTCGGTTCCGGAAGTTCGGGCAACTGCGCCTACATCGGAAACGGCGAGGAAGGTTTCCTGATCGACGCCGGAGTCGAAGCCGACACGGTCATCGATGAACTTAAGCGTCACGGAATCAAGATGGAATCGGTCAAGGGTATCATCCTGACCCACGACCATTCGGACCACGTCAGATATGTTTACACGCTGGTGCGCAAGCGGTTGCACATGAGCGTATACTGCACCCCGCGCGTGCTCAACGGCATGCTGCGCCGCCACAATATCTCCAACCGGATCAAGGATTACCACCGCGCAATCTACAAGGAGCACCCCTTCAGGATCGGACCGTTCACCATCACGGCCTTCGAGGTGATGCACGACGGCACGGACAACGCCGGGTTCATCGTCTCCTTCGGCAACCGCAACATGGTGATTGCCACCGACTTGGGCTGCATCTCGGAGCGCGCGGACTTCTACATGCGTCAGGCCGATTTCCTGATGCTCGAGGCCAATTACGACGACAAGATGCTCACCGAGGGGACCTACCCGGAGTATCTCAAGGCCCGGATCCGCTCGGACAACGGCCACCTCGGCAACCACGTCACCGCGGAGTATCTCGGACGCATATATTCGCCGCGACTAAAGGCTATTTTCCTTTGCCACCTGAGCAAGGACAACAATACCCCGCAGCTTGCCCTGCAGGCTGTGGAACAGGCACTTACAGCGGCCGGCGCCACTGTCGGAGACTTCTCCAACACCCCCTACGCACGTCTGGCGTCGGTGCAGCTGATGGCACTCCCCCGCTTCGAATCCACCCATCTCATCCCCTTGCATCTAAAATAACCGTTCCAATGAAAAAATATTTTGCTGTTTTTGCAGCCATCTTACTGGCTTTCAGCGCATTTGCCGCCGAGCCCACCTTCAATATCGCAACTTATAACCTCCGAAACGACAACAATACCGAGGATGCTGAGGCCGGCAACGGCTGGCAGACCCGTGAGCCGGTAATCGCCAAGCTGATCCGTTTCCATCAGTTCGACATTTTCGGCACACAGGAGGGTTTCAGGCATCAGCTCGACCAACTGCGCGACTCGCTCCCCGGCTATGCTTATATCGGCGTCGGCCGCGATGACGGCAAAGAGGCAGGCGAGCACTCCGCAATCTTCTATAACACAAACGTTTTCGATGTCGTGGACCACGGCGATTTCTGGCTGTCGGAGCATCCCGACAAGCCCGGTCTGGGCTGGGACGCTGTCTGCGTACGCATCTGCACCTGGGGCCATTTCCGCCACAAACCTTCGGGCCGCGAGTTCCTCTATTTCAACCTCCACATGGACCACGTCGGCACCGTAGCCCGCGCCGAATCGGCCCGTCTTATCCGCAAGAAAATCAAGGAGTTCGGCTCGGACCTCCCCACATTCCTTTCCGGCGACTTCAACGTGGACCAGACCTCCGATTCCTACGCCTGCGTGCTTGAGGACGGCACATTCCGCGACTCCTTCGACGTCGCCGACGTGAAATTCGCGCCCAACGGCACCTACAATGCCTTCCGCACCGACGGCTTCACCCCCTCGCGAATCGACCACATTTTCATCACCCCCGGCATCAAAGTCAGCCGCTACGGCGTCCTGACCGACACCTACCGCACCATCGAAGGAACCGCTGAAGCCGTAGACGCCGGCGCAGCTCCTAAAGAGCTGGAAATGACCAAAGTAACACCCCGCACCCCCTCCGACCACTTCCCCGTCCTCATCACCGCCACCCTCCCCACCAACTAACCCCGGGAAAAACCACAAAGGAATTTGCATATTACAACGAACGGACGTCTCTCCACGAGCACGTCCGTTCGCCGTTATTTATGCTAAGTTTTTACTCTGAGGTAAGTTCTGAGTCAGTCAATCACAACCCATTGGCCTGCCGACCGACCGCCTTCGCGCTTAAGCAGCCCCAACCCCTTGAGTTTCTTTATTCGCTCATAGATGGCACTTCGTTTTATGCCGAGGAATTTCTCCATATCTTCATACGTTATGGAGGCATTGCTTCTCATAAAAGTTAGTACCTGCTGCAGCAATTCCGGAATTTCTTTTATCGGTTGTTCAGACTCTTTCCTTGGCCTTTTATCGGTCTTTCAACATCATCCGATGGCTGAAATGCGACCCACTAAATTTGTGGCACACTGTATCACATTTTATGCTGTGATTTTCTCTGCAAATAAGAACTCACTGAATTTAAGGGAGTTACAATTATTGTAATTTACGATGAATAATAAAATCAAGCATAATAAGGGACATACGTCGAGAACTTCTTCGAAACGCTTTCTTCATCAGCGGGCTTGATAAGCTTTTCCTCAACAGCATCAGCGAGTATCCTTGAAGCAATAGACGATTGATTCTTATTCAGACCGAAGCGGTCGCGAATAGACTGATTGTTGATAGCAACGTTATCTTCAAACATGAGGCAAGCATGTTGGTAACAGATGAAACCTGTAACAAACTTTCAGAGCCAGGAGAGGGGGAAGGTGGGGTGGAGTTCGAGGAGGGGGATGAGGACGAAGTCGCGCAGGTGGGCGCGGGGGTGAGGTAAAATTAGCTCAGGGGTGTTGAGCCGTATGAAGTCTCCGGTCGATAAAAGATAATCAAAGTGGGATGTGGAGGGAGGCAGGGAAGTGGAGGGAGGTAGGGAAATAGAGGGTGGCAGGGAAGTGGAGGGAAGCAGGGATGTGGAGGAAGGCAGGGATGGGGAGGGAAAGCGGAGGGCGAAGATGAGGTCGAGGTCGAGGAGGCGGTCGCGGTAGGTGCCATCGGGGTTGCGGTGGGAGGCAGGGGAGATTTCGCGTTCAATCCGTTGGATTTCAGCGAGGAATGGCAGGGGAGAGAGAGAGGAATATACGTCGACGGCAAGGTTGGTGAAGCGGTTCGGGGAGTCGAAGCCCCAGGGATCGCTTTCCACGAAGGATGAGCGTCGCAGGGGCAATTCCGTGATACCGGAAAGAGCAGCGACAGCGCGCTCCATTGCGGAGCGGCTGTCGCCGATATTCGATCCTATGTTTATATTATACAGAAACACAGGGAATTAGATTACAGGGCGCGGGCAACTTCGACTTCCTCGAAGCCTTCGATGATGTCGCCCTGCTGGATGTCGTTGTAGCCCGAGATTGACAGACCGCACTCGAGTCCGGCAACAACTTCCTTGGCGTCGTCTTTGAAGCGCTTGAGCGAGCCCAGAGCACCGGTGTAGCGGACGATGCCGTCGCGGATGACACGGACCTTGTTGGTTCGCTTGATCTTGCCTTCGCGTACAAGGGCGCCGGCGATGGTGCCGACCTTCGAGATCTTGTAGGTTTCGAGCACCTCGGCAGTTCCGGTAACCTCCTCCTTGACTTCGGGAGCAAGCATGCCGGCCATAGCGTCCGTCACCTCTTCAATTGCCTGATAAATAACTGAGTAAAGACGGATTTCGACGCCTTCCTGCTCGGCCTGACGGCGGGCGGCCTGCGACGGACGGACCTGGAAGCCGATGATGATGGCGTCGGAGGCGGCGGCCAGAGAGACATCGCTCTCGGAGATGGCGCCGACGGCCTTATGGATGACGTTAACCTGGATTTCGGGGGTCGTGAGCTTGATCAGCGAATCGCTCAGAGCCTCGATGGAGCCGTCGACATCGCCCTTGACAATGATATTGAGCTCCTTGAAGGTGCCGAGAGCCTGACGGCGGGCAACCTCGTCGAGGGTCAGACGTTTGGCTGTGCGGGTCGACATTTCGCGCTGCAGCTGCTGGCGCTTGGTAGCGATTTCGCGGGCTTCCTGCTCGGACTCCAGCACGGTGAAGGTGTCGCCGGCGGTCGGAGCGCCGTTCAGGCCCAGTATCAGCGCAGGCTCGGCGGGGCCGGCTCCGTTGATACGCTGGTTGCGCTCATTGAACATAGCCTTTACACGGCCGAAGTGGGTACCGGCCAGAATGATGTCGCCGACGCGGAGTGTGCCGTTCTGCACCAGCACCGTGGCTACGTAACCGCGGCCCTTGTCGAGCGAAGACTCTATGATCGAGCCTGTTGCGTTGCGGTTGGGGTTAGCCTTGAGGTCGAGCATTTCAGCTTCGAGGAGCACCTTCTCGAGGAGGTCCTCAACGCCGATACCCTTCTTGGCGGAGATATCCTGCGACTGATATTTGCCGCCCCAATCCTCCACAAGGTAGTTCATGCCGGCGAGCTCCTCCTTGATTTTGTCGGGGTTGGCGGCGGGTTTATCTATCTTATTGATAGCGAAGACAATAGGTACGCCGGCTGCGCTGGCGTGGTTGATGGCCTCAACTGTCTGCGGCATCACGTCGTCGTCAGCGGCGACGATGATGATACAGAGGTCGGTGACCTTGGCACCACGGGCACGCATGGCGGTGAACGCCTCGTGGCCGGGGGTATCGAGGAAGGTGATGTGGCGGCCGTCGCTGAGACGGACATTGTATGCGCCGATATGCTGGGTGATACCGCCGGCCTCGCCGGCAATCACGTTTGCTTTACGGATATAGTCGAGCAGCGAAGTCTTACCGTGGTCGACGTGACCCATGACGGTGACAATCGGCGGACGGCTTACGAGGGATTCCTCGTCGTCCTCCTCCTGATGGATGGCTTCGACAACTTCGGCTGAGACAAATTCGGTCTTGAAGCCGAACTCATCGGCCACAAGGTTGATGGTGTCGGCATCGAGACGCTGGTTGATGGAGACCATTACGCCGAGGTTCATGCAGGTTCCGATGACCTTGTTGATAGGCACATCCATCATGGTGGCGAGGTCGTTGGCGGTAACGAACTCGGTGAGTTTCAGCACCTTGGATTCAGCTTCGGCTGCTGCTGCGGCTTCGGCGCTACGCTCGGCGTTGAGCTCGCGTTTTTCCTTGCGCCACTTCAGCGACTTCTTCTGACCCTTGTCCTTTGAGGTCAGGCGGGCAAGAACCTCCTTGACCTGCTTCTGGACATCATCCTCCGAAACCTCAACATGTGCGGGCATACCCTTGCGGGGCTTGCCACCCTTTTCGTTGCGGCGGCCATCGTTGTTGCCACCCTTGCCGCGGCCCTGACCGGACTGCGGCTGGTTGGACTGCTTTTCGATATCGATTTTCTCCTTGGAACCGATGCGGCGACGCTTGCGGCGGTCGCCGTCGCCATTCTGGCCACCCTGACCGTTCTGGCCACCCTGCTGCTTGGCGACGCGCTCGTTGCGGCGCTCCTCCTTGCTCTTCTTGCGGGGACGGGTAGACTGGTTGATGGCCGACAGGTCGATTTTACCGACCACATTGATTTGCGGGCGGTTGGAGGGGAGACCTACGCTGAACACTTCGGGTTCAGAGGGCTTTTCGGCCTCAGGTGCAGCCTTGGGAGCTTCGGCCTTGGGAGCCTGAGCTGCGGGCTGAGAGGGCTTCTGGGGCGCGGGCTTCTGGGGTGCAGGCTGAGCGGCCTGAGTCTTGGCGACGTCGGGCTTGGGAGCCTCGGCCTTCGGAGCAGCGGGCTTTTCGGGCTGCGGTGCCTTGGGAGCCTCGGCTTTCGGTGCTTCGGGAGCCTTTTCAGCAGCTTTCGAAGCTTCGGTTTTGGGAGCTTCGGCCTTCGGGGCTTCGGCTTTCGGAGTTTCGGGAGCCGCGGGAGCTGCCTGAACGGGAGCCTCAGCCTTCGGGCTCTCGGCTTTCGGCTCGGCCTTCGGTGCTTCGGGAGCCTTGGGAGCCTCGGCAACGGGGGCAGCCTTCGGAGTCTCGGATTCCGGTGCCTCAGGAGCCTTCTCAGCAGCCTTGGGAGCCTCCGGAGCAGGAGTTTCGGCCACAGGCGCAACGGGCTTCACAGGGTTACCGTGCTTGTCCAGCTCGATTTTGCCAAGAATCTTAGGCTTGTTAAGCTCCGAAGGGAGCTTGATTTCCTCGGCGCCGGTTTTGGGAGCAGGCTTCTTGCTGTCGCGCTGCTGCATTCTTTCCGACGAGAACTGTTCGGACTTCGTCTTCTGGTCTTTGTCGCTTTTGAATTCTTTCACGAGGATATCGACGACGTTATCCTCAATGCGGGCATTGGGGTTATCGTCGACGGTGATGTTTTTACTGCGCAGGAATTCCACCACCGTGGGGAGCGCCACGTTGAGGTCCTTTGCTACTTTGCTTATTTTAGTTCTCGCCATGAATTGGGATTAAGTTTGCGGAATTGGTATGGAAAGAGAGAGGAAAAGCCGGCCGGATGAGGCGTCCGGCTCAGGGCAGAAGCACCTCCCGAGGGGCTTACTCAGCCTTGGGAGCCTCGTTCTGGGCGTCGGCGACGGCGGAGAGGTCCTCGGCGGGATCAGAAGTCTCGGCGCAGGAGTCACCTTCGGCAGCAGGGGCCTCTGCGGCAGGAGCTTCGGCGGCAGGAGTTTCACCAGCGGGAGATTCGGCATCGTCCTCGAATTCGGCACGAAGGATTTCGATAACGTTGTCGACGGTCTCCTCCTCGAGGTCTGCGCGGCGGATGAGTTCCTCGCGCGGAGTGTGGAGCACGCTCTTGGCGGTGATGCAGCCGATATTCTTGAGGGCATCGATTACCCATTCGTCAACCTCGTCCTTGAATTCATCGAGGTAGATATCGTCGTCGTAAACCTCGTCGGTGTCACGGTAAACGTCGATCACATAGCCGGTCAGCATGGATGCCAGCTTGATGTTGAGGCCCTGCTTGCCAATTGCCAGCGAAACCTGATCGGGGTTCAGGAATACTTCGGCTTTCCTGGACTCTTCGTCGAGGCGAATCGAGGAAATCTTGGCGGGGGAGAGGGCACGCTGGATGAAGAGCGAGGGATTGGTGGTGAAGGGAATAACGTCGATGTTCTCGTTGCGGAGTTCACGGACGATGCCGTGGATACGGCTGCCCTTGACGCCGACACAGGCACCGACGGGGTCGATGCGGTCGTCGTAGCTCTCGACGGCAATCTTGGCGCGCTCGCCCGGGATGCGGGCCACGGCGCGGATATTGATCAGACCGTCGTGGATTTCAGGCACTTCCAGCTCGAAGAGACGGCGCAGGAAGTTCTCGTTCGTACGGCTGACGGTGATTTTCGGGTTGTTGTTATTGTTGTCGACATTGGCGATGACGGCGCGGATGGTTTCACCCTTGCGGAAGAAATCGCCGGGGATTGCCTGATTTTTGGGGAGGAGAAGTTCGTTTTTCTCGTCGTCGAGCAGCAGGGTCTCGCGCGACCATGTCTGGTAAACTTCGCCGGTAACGAGTTCACCTTCAAGGTCTTTGAACTTATTATAGACGGCTTCTTTCTGGAGCTCGAGAATCTTGGACTGGAGGGTCTGGCGCAGGGTGAGGATTGCGCGGCGGCCGAAGTCAGCGAAGATGATCTCCTTGGTGTGCTCCTCGCCGATTTCCACCTCGGGGTCGTTGTCGGCCTGAGCGTCGGAGAGCGAAATCTGGAGGTTGGGATTGGTAACCTCGCCATCAGGCACGACCTCAAGGTTCTGGAAAATCTGTACATCCCCTTTGTCGGGGTTCATGATAACGTCGAGGTTCTCATCGGTGCCGAACATATTGGCGAGCACCTTGCGGAAGGACTCTTCGAGCACGCTGATCATGGTTGTTTTGTCGATGTTTTTGAGTTGCTTGAACTCGGCAAAACTTTCGACCATATTAGGGGTTTCCTCTTTCTTAGCCATATATAGTTATGTGTTGTATTTTTGCGGGGTTATTGCGCCTGAAAGGGCTTATTTGAAACGGAGGAGATAATTCGCGGACTTGACGGCGGAGAAGGGGAGCTGCTCGGTTCTGGCGACCAGTTCGGGGCGCTTCTTCCCTTCAACTTTCTCTTTTACCTGATACTCAATGGTGAAATTGTCGTCGCCAAGCTCCTTCAGCACACCCGTGAGCTTGCGTCCGTCAGTGGTGATCAGCTCGATTTCGTTGCCGAGATTCTTTTCCCACTGGCCGCGAACCTTGAAGGGGGCGGTCAGGCCGGCCGAACCGACCTCGAGGTCGTATTCGCCGAGTTCATCTTCGGGGAACTGCTCCTCGATGCGGCGGGTGATTTCAGTGCAGGTGTCGATGTCGAGACCGTCGGGGCCGTCGAGTTCTACAATAATCGATTTCGCCGGGGTGACGGTGGCCTCCACGATAAAGAGGTCAGCGCCTTCGATGGCAGTCTCCACAGCTTTGAGTAGTTCGGTATTATCTATCATAAAAAATGTGTTCAAAACGAAAGGGAGGAAGCCCGCAGGGCCTCCTCCGATAACCATTTGCAAAGTTACGAATTTTTCGCCGAATCTGCAACATTTGTGTCCTGATAATCCACAGGCTCATCGGTCGCAGGGATATTTTTAACGTTTAAATCCAGAATTTTAAGTAAATTTAACTCTTGATTATTACGTTTGAGGAGCGACCGAATCAGCGCATCAGGGAATAGACGGCGGCGGTGTCGACAGGGGTAAGGGGATAGTAGGGGCCGAAGGGGTCGCCCTTGTCTTCGTGGAACTTGCGGGTGAGGGTAGGAATATCGGGGTTCTCGATTCCCAATTCCTTGAGGGTCAATGGCAGACCGAGCGACTTGAAGAAAGCACGGAGCGCATCAACACCCTTGAGGGCAGCCTCCTTGTCGTCCCGGGATTCGATGTCGAAGACGCGGCGGGCGAACTGTGCCACTTTCCCGGGCTTATGGGATGCCATGAAGGTCATCCATGCAGGGAAAACCACAGCCAAACCGGCGCCGTGGGTGACACCATAGAGCGCCGAAAGTTCGTGCTCCAGTCCGTGAGAGGTCCAGTCCTCGCGGCGCCCGCATCCGCAGACACCGTTGTGAGCCATGGTTCCGGCCCACATGATATTGGCGCGGGCCTGATAGTTTTCGGGGTTCTCCATCACCTTCGGAGCCTCCTCGATGATGGCTTTCAGGAGCCCTTCGGAGATCCGGTCGGTGGTTTCGACCTCCGTCGAGGGGGAGAAATAGCGTTCCATGATGTGCGCCATCATGTCGGCGATACCGGCCGCAGTCTGGACGGCGGGGAGCGTGAAGGTCAGTTCGGGGCTCAGAATGGCAAACTTCGGACGCAGCGCGAAGTCGGTGCGCAGACTGATTTTGTGGAGGCCGTCGAGCTTGGTAATCACGGAATTACCACTGCCTTCGCTACCGGCGGCAGGGATTGTCAGCACCACCCCCACGGGAAGCGCAGTCTTCATCACGGCCCTTCCGGCCCAGAAATCCCAGAAGTCGCCGTCATAGGGGATACCCCCGGCGATAGCCTTGGCGGTGTCGATGACCGAACCGCCGCCGACGGCAATCAGGCCGTCGATATCTTCGCGACGTCCGAGGTCAATTCCCTCATAGACACGGTCGTCGGTGGGATTCGGCTTGATGCCGGTCAGCTCCACCCACTGGATTCCGGCGTCGCGGAGCGACTGCTCCACGCGGTCGAGCAGTCCGCTCTTACGGGCAGACTTGCCGCCGCTGACCAGCAGCACTTTATGCATTCCCGTCTCGGCAGCGAGACGTCCGGTTTCATTCTCAGTTCCGCGCCCGAACAGGTAGCGCGTTGGTGTGCAATATGTAAAATTTTCCATAATTGATTTCTAAACCTATAGCTTCTCGACTTCTTCGGGAGTAAGACCGGTTGCTTTACAAATGGTGGCGATATCTAAATTAAGGCTCTTCAAATTTCTGGCAACTTCCATTGCCATAACTTCACGGCCTTTCTCGAGGCCTATCTCGAGTCCTTCCGCACGACCTTCCGCACGGCCCTCCGCACGGCCCTCCTCTCGGCCTTCCTTGAGGCCGGCCTGGCGTTCACACCGCATTACGGTGAGGTTGTCGCGGTAAACACGAAGGGATTCTTCGTACTGCCTGCGTTCCGGCTCAGGCATAGTCTCGATTTCGGCAAGGCTGCCCAGCCGTGAAAATATCTCTTTTTGTGCCGCGAAGGGCATTCTTGATAATGTTTCCATATTCTTCAGCACATAAATCCAACGTTCAAAATCTGTCTCACAATCTTCTTCTGACTTAGTCATCAGGGGAACCTGTATGAAAATCATACGCATCTTATCGGAGAAAAGTTCACCCGTGGCGAGGTCTGTCAGCCCCACATCTATCCTGAGTCGCTCCGGACGTTCTGCTCTGTCGAATTCCCAGTTCATGAAGTAGATACCATAGACCGGAATCAGTTTGTAGTTCCAGCTGTCACCCTTCTGTCCCTGAGTGTGAATATCTCCGGCGAGATAAAACAGCGCCCGGTCCACGAAATATTCCTGCATCCTGTTCTGCATCTCGACGATGATATGCTCACCGGTGGTCGTCTTGCAGTAGATATCATAAATGATACCTCTTTCGGATTTCACATGCGGGAGAACCTCTTTGTCGGTATAGACTATATCGTCAATCTCCCGCTCCCCCTTAAGAAGATCATTGAGGAAAGCCTTCAGAATATCTTTACTGAAATCCCGGCCGAAAAGCATCTTGAAGCCATAGTCGGTGAAGGGGTTGATAAATTTGCCCATAGTCGGAAGCGGTTACTGGTGTGAGATATGCAAAGTTAAACAAAAATACCCACAAATGCAAGAACTACAGACATAAATCACGCCCGGTTTGCAATGAGAATGTACATACCGGGATTACACGGCATTATATCTCACGACAGAATCTGAAACAAACCTCACAACAAACTCCCGCAACAAAACCTCACGGCAAACCTCGCAACAAATCCCGCAGGGACCGTCGCCATGCAATGCAACAGAATCTGAATAGGAATCTTTCCGGGGGGGGCAGGCGAGGGGGCAGAGATCAGGCGAGGGGGCGGGGACCTTCGCGGAGAATAATAGGCTCGGAGGGATCGTTGATGTCGACAATGGCCGAGGGGGTGGCGGAGCCTTCGCCGCCGTCGATAAAGAGGTCGACCTGTCCGTCGTAGCGCAGGCCGATGTTTTCAGGCTGAATCAGTTCCTCGGGATCGGCATCTTCCCAGGATATTGAGCTGGACATCAACGGATTGCCAAGTTCCTCTGCCAAACGACGGGCGATTGCATTGTCGGGGATACGGACTCCGACCTCCCTGCGCCCTTTGAAAGCACGGGCGAGCTTCGTTGAGCCGGGCAGGATGAACGTGAAGGGACCTGGGAGGTTTGCCTTCATGATTTTGAAGGCATCGTTCTCGACGCGGGCAAACTCGCTGGCCTGTGAGATATCGGCGCAAACTATGGCCAGGCGCTGCTTGTCGGGGTTGATACCCTTCAGACGGCACACGCGTTCGACCGCGCGGTTGTTGAGCGCGTCGCAACCCACAGCGTAGAGCGTATCGGTGGGGAAAATTATGATGTCGCCGCGGCGCAGACGCTCCACAATCTCGTCGATGTAGCGTTCATTAATGCTCGTGGCATACATTTTATAGCTTCTCATTGGTCAGATATGCAGGAAGACACAAGGTCAGATTATGCGGAAAGCAGCGGGTCAGATTATGCGAAAATTCACAGGTCTGATTATGCGGGGAAAACCAAGGTCAGATTATGCGGTTTTTGAGGCCGAGGGCGGTGAGTGCAGCGGAGACTTCGCGACGCTTATCGCCCTGAATCAGGATTTCGCCGCCGCGCGACGAACCTCCGACACCGAGACGCTGCTTGAGTTTGCGCGCAACCTCCTCGATTTCAACGTCGGAGATGGTGAAACCGGCAATGATTGTGGCGGCCTTTCCCTTGCGCCCTTTGCGGTCAAGGATGATATCAAGACGGCTTTTTTCGGCGGAAAAGGCAGGTGCGGCTTCCGATCCGGCGCTTTTCTCCAGACCAGCGCTTTCCTCCTGTCCGGCAATATCTTCCGGCTCAGACGCCATGCCGGCTTTCAGTGCTTCAAGCGAGCTTTTCCAGTCCATAACTCACTCTGCTGCAGCGTGTATCGAATCAACATGAAAGGCAGTGGAATCCTCGTAGAACTCCGCCTCACCCAGCTCCTCGGGCGCGTCGATGGCACCGGAAATACGGCTCAGGATGGCATACTGCGGCAGTTCCTCGGGGAGCAGCTGCGCGGAAAACACCCGCATGGAGTCCTCCGAGAGTTTCCAGGCTTTGCGGAAGCAGACAATGGCATTGGCCATCTCCTCCTCGGTGTCGCCAGCTTCGCCAAGTTTCACATACAGGATTGCAAGACGACCGAGCTGCATCTCGGAGAGCTTATCCAAATCGTTGTTAAACAACGAATTACATATTGAATGAGCCTGTTCAAGCTCGCCCTGTTCAAGGGCAAGGCGAGCCTCGGAGATGTCGGTGTCGTAGTCTGCGGTGCCCGACGAACAAGCCTGCACGCAAAGCCCGATTAGAGCCATGGCAATGATAATAAGGTATTTACAGAAAGTTCTCGGCATAATATGTCAAGTGTGGTTAGTCCTTGGGAAATAAGTGTGAATTACTCGCTGCGACGACGGTAGTCGTAGACAATCCCCTGACGTTCAAGGGATAATATCTGTTCATTGAAACTATGAATGGGGTAAGCCACGCGACGGCTGACATGCCCTACAAGACCGGGGTCGCCGTCCTCGATAGTGATGCTCGTCGAGTCATTCTCTATGATCAGCGAATCCTCATCGGCATGCCATGTACCTGAAACACTGAACGTTATCTCGCCGGGGGCGATAGCCCGAAGCACCGATGTGCCGTCGGCGTTCAGCTCAATGAGCGGATTGGAGTCCGACACGGCCGAAATATAATACTTCCCCACCATCTGCTTCTCGCGACTCGACAGGCCGCCGCAAGCTGCAAGCAGCAGGCAAAAAGGCAAGACCAAAGCGTGAAGAGAGAGTGTTTTCAACAGTTTCATTCGAAAATGTTATGTGTAAGAACTGCTGGTAATCAGCATCTCACGGGTTATACTTGTTTTAAGACACAATGAAAGAAGAGCACGCGGCTTATGACCACATGCGGCTATTGA
>CABUTS010000007.1 GCA_902494515.1 uncultured Muribaculaceae bacterium
AACTTAAGAAAATCAAGATTGGGGAGGATGACAATTGGAGAAACAACACGACAGTCGCCTATATAGAGGATATCTGTAATCAACTGAATATAGTGGACTGATTTGCGGTTTCTTTAATATAACATCAAAGAGCGCGTCTGCTTAAGGTACAATTGTACCAGATAGCAGATGCGCTCTTTTTTTATGTTTATCTCCCCGCCACTTGACATTGCTGTGAAAGTCGCACTATAACGTACGGACGTGCCTTCGGCACGTTACCCCTGCCAATAGCCTTTATCTATCATAAAATCAGCTAATTTTTTGGGGGGCCTGAAGGCCTCCGTTGAGGTTTAATGTGGAAGGTTCTGCATTAAATATCTGGTTATGAGTGAAATAGGGGTTATTAGCGAGGGTTACGTGCCAAAGGCACGTCCGTACGTTTATGTGGGACTTCGGTACGTTTATGTGGGGCATAGGCACGATTATGTGGGACTTCGGAGCGTTTAATTTTTGAGAAATGATTGCATAGTTGATTCGGGGAGGGGTGGAGAATAAGCAGGAGGCGAGCACCGGGGTGCTGGTCTCCTGCAATATTGAGAAAAGGTATGATGTGGCGGGTAAGTTATTCCACGGGGGAGATTATTCAACGCGGAAGGTTATGCCACGGGGGCGGAAAAGTTATTCCACGGGGGCGGGGGTGGGAGCCTTGTGGGTCTGGCGGACCATGCGGATGGTGCCGTTGGGATTGTACTCGAGCTTGTCGACGCAGATGGAGCGGAGGTTGCCGCGACCCGAGAGGTCCTGGCTGTGGTAGAATGCGTACCACTGGCCTTTGTACTCTACGATGGAGCCGTGGCTGGTGTCGCAGCCGGTCGGGCCGAGGTAGATACCCTCGTATTTCCAGGGGCCGAGGGGCGAGGTGCTCACGGCGTAGTTCAGACGGTTGGCGCCGCGGCCGTTTTCAACATGGTTGTCGGCGTAGGAGAGGTAGTATTTGCCGTTGTATTTGTGTACCCAGGTAGCTTCGTGGAAGTCCTGCAGACCGGTCATCTCCTGCAGGGGAGCGGCCAGCTCGATCATGTTGTCCTTGAGGGGAGCGCCGTAGCATTTGCCGCCGCCGCCATAGTAGAAGTAGGCCTGGCCGTTGTCATCGACGAAGACACAGGGGTCGATCAGGGCGAAACCGCCGACACCTTCCATCGGTTCGGGCAGCGGGGTGAAGTCGCGGTCGGGATATTTGCTGGTGGCGACGCCCACTTTCCAGGTGTTGTTCCAGTCGGAGCCGCTGGGGTGGGGGAAGTAATAGTAGTAGGTGCCGTTCTTGTATGCGCAGTCGGGAGCCCACATGAAACCGCCCTCGGGACGGCCCCATTTAACCTGCTCGGAGCAGAGAATCTCGCCGTGGTCGGTCCAGTTGACCATATCGTCGGTGGAGAACACATGGTAGTGGTCCATCAGGTCGCAGCCGCGGGGAGGATCCACGTCGTGCGAAGCGTAAACGTACAGGCGGCCGTCAGCCCAGACATGAGCCGAGGGGTCGGCGGTGTACATATGGGTTACGAACGGGTTGGGACCGAGGGCAACCTCCTCCTTGTCGGAGGCATTGGCCTCGTCGGAACCGCAGGAGGCGAGAATTGCGCCGAACAGGAGCGCGGTCGACAGGAATTTTGTGCTTGTTTTCATGCTATTGTTGTTTTGTTGAATTGACGATTATTTGGCGAGAGACTTCATCGACGGGGGAACAGCCGCGGGATCGGCACCCCACTGTTTGTTGGGCTTGTCGCCCATTACGAGCTCGAGCTTGCCGCCGGCCATGATATCCTCGTGGCTGATCCAGGGGCGGTCGTAGGGCTTGCCGTTCAGAGTGGCCGACTGGATGTATTTGTTGCGGTCGGAAGCGTTGTCGGCTACAATCTCGAAAGTCTTGCCGTTGCCGAGCTGTATGGTGGATTTCTCGAACACCGGGCTGCCGATGTTGTAGGCGGGGATGCCGGGGGTGACTGGATAGAGACCCATCATCGAGAAGACTACGAAGGAGGTCATGCCGCCGCCGTCCTCATCGCCCGGAACGCCCATGAGGTCGTTGCGGAACCACTGCTTGAGCAGAGTGCGGATGCGCTTCTGAGTCATCCAGGGCTTGCCGGAGTAGTTGTAAAGATAGGGGATGTGGAGGCTGGGCTCGTTGGCCATGGAGAACTGACCGACGTTGCCGGTGTGGTCGGGCAGCTGGGCGTAGAAACCGAATTTGCTCCGGCCGAGAGGCTCGTTGAACATGCGGTCGAGCTCGGCGTTGAAAGCATCCGGGCCACCCATCAGGTCGATGAGGTCGGCGATGTTGTGGGGCACATCCCAGCGGTAGACCCAACCGTTGTTCTCGCCGTAGTATTCGCGGGCACCCATGCCGCCGGGGAAGCGGTAGTCAAACGGTTCGATGAAGTTGCCGTTCTTGTCCTTGGGGTGGAAGAACTTGGTCTCGGGGTTGAAGAGGTTGCGGTAGTTGAGGGCGAGCTCGCGGTAATGGCTGGCTGAGGCGGTGTCGCCGAGGAAATCGGCGATGCGCGACAGACACCACTCGTCGTAGGCCGTTCCGAGGGTCACGGCCACGGGCTGACGCTTCTCGAAGGGGTGAACCTCGGGGATGGTCTCCGTTTCGCCGGGAGCGAGGGCCGGGATGTAGCCGTGCTCCTTGTAGAAGGCATCAAGCTGGCCGGCGGGTTTGCCGCACCAGGGGGCGAGGGTCTTGTTTTCGATACCGCGGCGGCAGGCTTCGAAGGCAAGAGCCACATCGAAGTCGGTCAGACCCTTGGCGCAGGCGTCGGCAATCGTTGCCACGCCGTGGTTGGAGTTCATGCGGCGGGTGTCGCCGGTGATTTCGGGGAAGGTCGGCATCCACAGACTGTCGGTCTGCGAGGCCATGCGCAGGTAGGAGTTGATGATGTTGGTCTCCAGTTCCGGGGAGATGAGCACGCGCAGGGGGTGGGCGGCGCGGTAGGTGTCCCAGATCCAGTCGTCGGTGTAGAAGGCTTTCCCTTCGTCGTCATGGACCTTGCCGTCGGAAGCGCTGAAGTATTTGCCGTCCTCGCTCAGGCATACCGGACGCTCGCAGGTGCGGTAAAGCGAGGTATAGAAGATGGTCTTGTCGTTGTCGCTCATACCCTCTATGGCAATCTGGCCGAGACGCTTGTTCCAGATGTCGCGGGCTGCGGTGGCTGTGGAATCTACGGAGTAGGAGGGGAGCTCGCGGCGCAGGTTCTTCATGGCCTGCTCCTCGCTGATGAACGAGATGCCGTAGCGCACGTTGATGATCGAGTCGTTCTCGCCGAAGAGCATCGCCACACAGGCGTTGCGACCCTCGGCCTCCTTTGCGTTATGGTCGATGGAGTCGCCGATTACGGTCATCACCCCGGTGGGTTGCTGCTCGGTTTCCATGTAGAGGTACACCTTTACATTATTGTCGAGCTGCTGGTAGCCGCTGATGGTGTTGCCGTCGGCTTTCACCGCGCCGTTGCGGGTGTTGAGGAGGAGATAGGAGGGCTGATGGCGGTTCATCTTCAGCTGATATACGGCTGACTGGGCCGAGGGGGCGAAGCTGACGTCGGTCTCCGGTTCCTCGAGATACACCGAATATTTATATGGACGCAGATCCTCGTTGTCGTAGGCGTACGGCATTACCGGACGGATTGCATCCTCGGGACCCTGATAGGGGGTGAGGTTGAAGGCTGATTTCTCGCGGTGGTTGGTGACGGTGACGGGGAGGCCGTTCATGCGGTCGCTGGTGAAATCGGAGCGTTCCGGCACGAAACGCAGCATAGAGTTCGGCAGATGCACGTTGGGGAACGTCGGCACCAGCAGGTGGCTGATGTTGCCGATATATGGATTCACATAGTCGACGGGAGTTTTACTGTTTTCTCCGCCTGAGCTGCAGCTTGCCGCAAGACACAGAGCGCCTATAGCAAGAAATGAGATTCTGGGATTTGGTTTTTCCATTGATATGTTGGTAAGGTGATTCTGTCGGAAACAGTGAGTGGCTGATTTACCCGCAAATTTAACAAATTATACTTAAATAAGTGTATAATTTATGCTTAATATCGGATATATCTCAGTTTTAATCCCTTTAAAAAGCATTTTAATGTGTCTGTTATACGTTTTATACTGCAAAAATTAATGCTTGAATATTTACTTTGCAAACGTAAACCATGCACATCTTATAGCGTAAACCATACATACCTTATAACATGAAATACAGATCAATCATATCACTGATCATAGCACTCTCGCTTGGAACGCTTCAGGGAGCCTGCCAGCAAAACCGGCAGGATTCATGCGGGCGCTTCGATTCATATAAAGGGCTCGTCATGGCGGGTTACCAGGGTTGGTTCAACACCCCCGGCGACGGCGCCAACCGCAACTGGCACCACTATGAGAACGGGCGCGTGTTCCGTCCGGGCGCCTGCACCATCGACCTGTGGCCAGAAGTGAGCGAATATCCCCAGCTGTATCCCACGGAGTTCACATTCGAGAACGGCGATACCGCGCGTGTGTTCTCCTCCTACGATGCCTCGACCGTGGATACCCATTTCCGCTGGATGCAGGATTACGGTCTCGACGGCGTTTTCATGCAGCGCTTTATCTCCGAAATCCGGAACAATAGCGGACGGAAGCATTTCAATAAGGTGCTGGAGTCGGCGCTGGCGTCGGCCGCCAAATATGAGCGCGCTATTGTAGTGATGTATGACCTCAGCGGCATGAACGCCGGCGACGGGGCGCTGCTGCTCAAGGACATGAAGGACCTTTGCAAGCGCTTCGACTTGCAGAACCGCAAGAAGAACCCGACATATCTCCACCATAACGGCAAACCGCTGGTGACCGTCTGGGGCGTGGGCTTCAATGATCGCCGCCGCTACGGCCTCGAGGACGCCAAGATGATTGTCGACGGTCTCAAGGAGATGGGTTTCAGCGTTATGCTCGGAGTGCCGACCTACTGGCGCACCTTCGGCCGCGATACCGAGAAAAATCCCGAACTCCATGCGCTTATCAAGAAATGTGACATCGTAATGCCTTGGTTTGTCGGTCGTTACAATGATAAGAGCTACCGGCAGTTCGCGCCGCTGATTGCCGGCGACATCGCCTGGGCCAAGGCTAACGGGGTGGATTACGCGCCGCTCTGTTTCCCCGGTTTCTCCTGGAAAAACATGAACGGACACGAGAACTCCGTGCCTATCCCCCGCAATAAAGGCAACTTCTTCTGGCAGCAGCTGTCAAACTGCATCAACAGCGGTGCCGAGATGCTCTACATCGCTATGTTCGATGAAATCGACGAAGGTACGGCGATTTTCAAATGCGCCAAGCGCGTGCCCGTGGGTGCCAGCCGGTTCGTGCCGATCGAAGATGGCATCGAAAGCGACCATTATCTGTGGCTCGCCGGGCAGGCCGGCAAGATGCTTCGCGGCGAAATCCCCCTGCAGATGCAGCAGCCCGTTCGTCAATAGAACTTAAGGATAACAAATGATATTAGGTAAATGATTTTATATCAGGTTTTTAGATGATTATTGATTAGGTATTTAAGGCAAATGATTATTTCAGGTTTTTAAGGATAATTCGCAGGATAACAGAGACTCTCCGGGAAACTCCGATAATGGAGAGGCTTGCAAAAGCTCCGATTACGGAGAGGCTCTGAAAAATCCTTAATATAAACGGATTGAAAAAACTCTTTGGTTTTAAAGATGCACTAATTTGTTTAGGTTTATTTGGTAAAAGAGGCCGGTTCGTGCGAATCGGCCTCTTTTAACAATCGTCGGGGGTGGGGTTATTCGGCGATGAGAGCTTGGTAGATTTTGCGGGCGAGGAGCTCGGCACCGCGGTCGGTGGGGTGGATGTTGTCGGAGTATGAGATGGCTTCCTCGCCGAGGTATGCGTTGTGCAAGTCGATGGCTTTCAGCCGGTTGTCGTGGGCTATTTGCTTAATCTGCGGTGTGATTTCATGGAGGATAGTGCCTTCGGTGATGCCCCAGATCTTGCTACCGTCGGCGACGCGGGCTTTGGCCGGCAGACAGACATAGATTTCAGGCAGCGAGGGAAGATACTTGAACCTGTCGATAATTTCCTGATAGTCAGCGGCGAAGTCATCCTTGTATTTCCAGTTGTAGGGCTTGCTGTCGTTGCCGCCGAGCTTTATGATCACGATATCGGGGTTCCATTCGGCGGCCTGACGGCAGGCGTCGAGGGTGATGTAGCCGAAAGGCTGGCGCTCCGATTCTGTCCCCTTGCGCAGGGCCGTGGCACTGGGCACACCGAAGTTGCGCACCTCATATCCGTCGCCGAGCATCCGCTGAAGCACTGCAGGATAAGCCTTTGTAGCGGCATCCGAGGTGCCTGAACCGTGAGTGATGCTGTTGCCGAGACAGGCAATCTTGAGGGGGCCGCGCTGCGGAGCACCGTTGTAGATGGCGTCCTTGATGTAAGGCACAACTACGGCGGCGCTGTCCAGACCGTGGGGATGATGACCTCCCTTGGGACGTGTAATCGAGTGGAACGGAGCGTTGTAGCGGCGGTAGCAGGCTTTGACGATGGCGCCGTTGCGCTCGTAGGGGACGATGGTGTCCTGACCGCCGTTCAGCAGCAGCACCGGCACCTTGGCCTGCGCTATCTTATGAATATTGTATGCGGCATTGTCGGTGTATTCGCCGATTTCAGGCTCAAAACCGAGCTTGTTTTTGACATCGGCCCACCACTGACCGTTGCGCCTGAGCTCGAAAATGTCGACCAGAGGATTGTCGAGAATCAGACAGCCTACGGTTTCGGGATAGGTCTCGGCGCGGCGCAGCGAATAGTAGCCGCCACGGCTCAGACCGTTCATCACCACTCGGGGCATCAGGCCGTAGTCCTTCACCATCATCTCGTAGAATTTCTGCCCGGCTTCGATGGCTTCCGGACGGCCCCACTCGTCGGTGGTGTTGAAATATGTGATGTAGAAACCCTCGTTGAGCAGGGCGTCGTCGATTGCGGGGAAGGCGTCGAAGAACGCCGGGCGCCAAAGCCAGGGGTTCCCCTCGGCGGGTTTGTCGGGCACTACGACTATGGCGTCGCGGTTTTCAAACTTGAATTTGTAGCAGTCGCGGCCGTGCCAGGTTGTTTTCTCTCCGGGAAAGGTTGCGGGAGACTTTGCCGATGCTCCGAGGCAGAGCATCAGCAGAAGGAATGAAAGTATTTTTCGCATTTCAGTATGGTGTAAGTTGGTACTTTATGCGGGGGCTTCGGACGCACCGGCTCCTTTGCGAGGAATTCGGCAGCTTCTTTGCGCGGTTAGGACTCCTTTATATTATTGTTGAGGATGTCCGACAGACTGTTGGGGTAGTCCGAACCGATGATGGATTTGTATTCCTTGCAGAACGCCGCGTAGGTTGCCTGGGCGAGGCCGGTGCGCCCCTGGGCGTGGCGGATGCGGCATTTTGCGATAAGGGCGTCCTCGTTGATGAAATCGTGCTGGAAGAGCGTGTCGGCAATCTTGAGCTTCTGATTGGCCGACAGACCCGGCTGCTTGAGCAGGGCGCTGAACAGGTCGAGGGTGCGGTCGGAGAAGGCGCTCTTGAACGTGTCGACAATGTCGTTTTCGACGTTGGGAAGCACCATGCCGTTCAGCAGAAGCTCGAGCAGACGGTCGATGTTCTCGTTGCTGTTGTCCTCGAACAGGCGTATGGCCTCGAGGTAGTCGCAGGTTGTGCCCTCGCCGAAGCTGATGTTGCGGAAACCGTTGTGCGACTGCACTGTAACGTCGCCGATCTGCACCAGAATGTTGCGCAGACGGCTCATGTATACGTTGCGGTTGTTCTTGGCGGCTTCCTCCTCCTTGTCGCCCCAGAGCAGGGTCAGAATCTTGCTGTTGGGGATACCCATGGGGTTCTTGCCGGTGTGAAGGATGAGCAGAATCAGCAGGTTCTTGAGCGTCGGGGTGAACTGGTTGGTGATGTCCTCCCCCTTGGCGTCGAACACTCGGAAACCGCCGAGCAGACGCACGCTCGATTTCTCAAGGTTGTAGAACGCCGGCGCAGGCTCTGGTTCGGGAGCTGCCTGCAGGTCGGACTCCGGTTCCTCCGGCTTATCCTCCGGCTTATCCTCCGGACCATCGCTGCGGACCACGGCTTCGGCCGGCTTCACGGCCTGCTGCGGCTTGACCGGAACGCGCTTGCGGCGCCGGATGAACCACCATCCGCCCAAACCGCACGCTGCAATGCCGAGGCATATCAGGGTGATGATAAGCGGTTTGTTGTTGCCGCTGTCTTCGCTGCCCGCAATGTTCTGTGACAGGGACGCCACCGCTACCGGCGGGTAGTCGAGCTGGTAGATATTGAGAGTCGAAACGCCCTGAATATCAGAGTTTACAATCACGGCGTAGAAACTCTTCTGGGTAGGGGAGTAGTAGAGATTGTAGTATAGCGTCTGGGCCTGAAGCGACGCGTTGATGTCCATTGACATCTGCTCGAACCGCCCGGTTTTCATGTCGACCTTGAACAGCGAGCCGCCGTGATAGGTTGTCAGGATATACATGGCGTCAGATTCCCGGTCATACACCATGTTTTCCCCCGGGATGAAGTCGTTGCCCTTCCCCATGGGGGAGTCTTTGAGGTCCCACAACATGGTGACGCTGTCGGTTTTCAGGTCCACGGCATACATGTCGTAGTAGTTTCTCGGCCCGAGTTCCTGACGTCCCGACTGGCATCCGCGGCCGCCGAAGATATACAGGGTGCCGTCCACCAGCGCCGAGCTGCAGGAGTAGCGGGGATGTATGGCAGTCAGCTTCTTAGCTGACTGAGGCCTGTCGCTGTAGGGGTAGCTGCGCAGCAGGGTGTTGTTGTAGTGGAAGAAGCCGTAACCGCCGAAGCTCACGATGGCCGAGTCGGCGGGGTCGAAAACCGTGGTGTTGTTCCAGTAGGCATGCTCCTTGGCGGTCTTGCGTCCGCTGCTCCAGGACTGCTTCACGGGATCGTAGAACGAGAAGATGTTCTCGTCGAGGTTGTAGGAGAGAAGCTGCTGATGCTGAGGTATATACATCAGCTGGTTGGGGTAGACGGCGGCATATTCGCCCCCCTTGACCCGGATGGTGTCGGTGGTTTCTTCATTGACGTGGAACACATAGAGGGTCGGGGAGTCCTTGGAAGCCATGTAGAAGGTCGAGACGCGGGGATCGAAGGCAACCGAGGGGTAGTAGGAGAACTCGGCGGAGTAGATCTTTTTCCAGGAGGCGTTCTCGTCGATGAGCCAGGAGGCGTTCTCCACCGTAGCCGGGGAGTGCTTGATTTCATCATAGCAGACGTCGCCGTCGTGGCGCTCCATCTTCCAGTGGCGTATGGCTTTGTCGCCGCGGTGAATCTCCACATCCCTTATGGCCACCGAGGCCACATCGAACAGCGGATACTCGGTCAGCGTGCAGAATCCCATTGCAATCCTGATACTTCCGGCGCCCACAAAGGCGTCGTAGGTTGTCTTGCTGACGACGCCGTTGTAGTCGAGTTCCACCTCGCCGGTCTCGGGCGACATGGTCAGACGCACGTGGACCCACTTGCCGTAGTCCAGCGGCTCGGACTGCACTATGTCACGGTCGCCGGTGACAAGCATGGGAAAACGGATGTAATCGGCTCCGATACAGTACATCAGGTCGATGTTGCTGTTGTTGTCGGCAATCACCTTGCATATGGAGCCCAGAGGATTATCGGGGTAGGCCCATAGATCCATGTCGATGCGGATGGTCTTGCCGTCGGTGGTCAGAGGCTCGCCGTTGTCGAGAAGTATGGAGGTGTATTCCGAGGCATCATGAGGGGCCGTCTGTATGTGTATGCCGTAGCCCGGATTCGGCGCCTTGGCGGCAGCAGGGCCGGGCATCGCTGTACAGAGGCAGAGGGCCATGCATATTTTAAGGATGATTTGCAGCTTGGTATTCATCGTATCCTATATCTGTTTTGGACGGATATTATCGTTTGGCAATGAGGCGGGGTATCAGAATGTGAGGTCAGTTAAAGACTTGGGAATAATGTTAGTGCAAAGATACTCTTTTTATATAAGAAAACACACATTTAGGAATAGAAAAATTTGCCACATTCGCGTCAATTCGGCATTAAAATGAAGAATTAATGCAAATTTACCGTGTATTTAAAGGGTCGTTAATCTTTTTTTTAGGATAAATACGGGTGAAGGCTGAGCGGGGAGGCGTGAGTTGCCGTCTGCTGCATTTGCCGTTCAGCGCCCGGTTAAGTAAAATTAGTTTTTGAAGTGTTAAAAATGGCTTTAATTATAAATTTTTTTGTGAGGATAAGGATTAATTAAGGTTCTTTTAATAAAGAAATCTTAAATTTGCGGTCGAAATGGCGTCAAAGCCAGCCGTGCGTGAAGAACTTTCAATATCTATATACCTTAAACCAAAAACCAACAATTTTCACATGAACAAGAATTTCAAAAACCTCTTGCTGTGTGGAGCCGCAGTGGCGCTCTCCGCATGTGTGTTCACGTCGTGCGACGATGATGATGACTATGAAACCAGAATTTCGGTTCTCGAAACCGCAGTCGCCGATCTTCAGTCTCAGCTCAACAAGGCTCTCACCGTTGGTGCCAGCATCACCAATGTCACCGAGGACAATGGCACCTACACCATCACTCTGAGCGATGGCCAGGTCCTCACCATCAAGCCCGGCACAGGCGGAGGCGGCGAAGCTGTCACCGTTACCCTCACCGACACCGAAGCTATCATCACCGTGGGCGACACCGAATATCGCCTCCCCCTCGGCTCTTCTGTCTCCTCTCTCGTATACAGCCCCGAATATGTCGACGGCAAGGTTATCATCTCCGACGCTGCCGGAACTGTCGTCAAGTTCCTGGCCTGTCCGGCCCTGACCGACCTCAACGGCGCAACCTTCACCATCGCCGAATCCCACGCCCTGAAATCCCGCGCCATGGGCGAAGAGGACTTCAAGGTCAGCAATGCCGAACTCGTTGACGGTTTCGTAAACCTCACCGTTCTCTGCATCAACGGCGAACTCGCCGGCCAGACCCACGCAGCCTGCGTTCAGATGAACTACAAGGGTGCCGTCATCGGTTCCAACTACTTTAATATAGAGGTATCCCCGGAGTTCTCGTTCTCCAGCGAGGCTATCGACCCCAACATCACTGTTGCCGGCGGTACTCTCCAGGATAACGGCGCTTACGCCCTGACCATCGAGACCACCGCACTCTCCGACGGTTACGACTTCGCCACCGTATTCCAGAACGTACCCGCAGGTGCCGAATACCGCATCGCTCCCACCTCCAAGCAGCCCGGCGGCGACGCCCAGATGAAGCGCGACCTCCTGGCCGCCTCCCTGGCCAAGGATGGTAAGTTCGCATGGACCGGCCGTCCCGGCACCAGCTTCAACGGCAACGAGGAGCAGAAGGGCTTCCTTGTAACCGTTGTCAAGGACGAAGTTGTCATCGCCAAGATGTACCTCATGCTCAACGACCCGCTGGCCGGCATGAACATAGAGTTCGACAACGCCCTCCGTTCGCAGCACATGGAGTATGGTGTTCCCAACGAAGACCACTCCGAAGGCTCTCCCCTCCACCTCCACAAGGGTGCCCAGAAAGTTAACTTCGTTGAAATCATGCTCAAGCAGCAGCTCGCTCTCGGCCACGGCTCCGCATGGGACTTCTGCGAAGCTCTCGGCAACTACGCCAACGACCTGGTTTACGCTACCGACAAGGCTCTCGTTGTTCAGGAGGACGCCATGAAGTACTGCAAGTTCTCCCAGGGTGTTAAGTGGTACAACGTACAGACCTCCGTCGTTTCCTCGCAGCGCCGCAACTGGGGCATGGATGAAGCTGAAATGAAGGCTATCGCCCAGGGCGAATGTAACGGCGAAATCATCGGTGGCTGGGACGGCGTTTCCGGCGAGGATCTTGCCAACATGGGCTTCGCCATCACACCTGACGGTTTCATCGAAACAACCGCCGACTTCCCCGGCTGGGGTCTCCGTGTCGGCATGGGCGTAGAGTTCGAATATGACTACGGAACTCTTTCCATCTGCAATAACTGCCTCGCTTATCTGTTCTTCGGCCGTCGTTCGCTCGACGAGGGAGTAGTCGATCCCGCCGCAAGGTAATCCACAATACCTACATAGATCCGGGAGATGCGCCCCTGCATCCCTGCGCCCGACGCTCTCCCGGAGTCCATACTTCAACAAGGATTTACAACTTTAGAGAATAGATAACAGATGAATTACAATAATATAAAGGCACAAACCGGGCGCCTGTGGCGGCTCATGCTTGTTGCTGTCGTGTGCATGATCACGGCGGTGACCGCAGCGGCTCAGGTCCGGACTGTCACGGGTACGGTCTACGACCAGCAGAATGATCCGGTTGTCGGAGCTTCCGTTATGGTCAAGGGCTCGCAAACAGGCGTGACTACCGACATCGACGGTAAGTTCACGATCAAGGCTGCCCCCGATGCTACTCTCCAGATTACATATATAGGTATGAAGCCGGTGACCGTATCGGCTAAAAGCACCAACCTCGACATCCATATGGAGGAAGACGCCGAGCAGCTCGAAGAAGTTGTGGTCGTCGGTTACGGTGTGCAGAAGAAGGCAACCCTGACCGGTGCCGTCTCGCAGGTCTCCAACAAGGAGATGACCGTAACCAAGAATGAGAACGTCGTCAACATGCTCTCCGGTAAAATCCCCGGCGTACGTATCTCGCAGCGCAGCTCCCAGCCCGGTGAGTTCGATAATGCCATCGATATCCGCGGTATGGGCGAGCCCCTCTTCGTAGTCGACGGTGTCCCCCGCGACAAGGACTACTTCTCGCGCATGGATCCCAACGAAATCGAATCCGTATCCGTCCTGAAGGATGCCGCCGCATCTATCTACGGTGTGCGAGCCGCCAACGGTGTGCTCCTCGTCACCACCAAGCACGGCAGCAGCCAGGAGGGTAAGTTCGACATCACCTTCTCCTTCAACTACGGCTGGCAGAACTTCCTTTACACCCCCGAAACCGCCGACGCAGCAACCCACATGCTGCTGATGAACGAAAAGCAGCTCAACAACAACTTCGGCGGCAACTACTTCGTGAAGGCCAACCCCCGCTACACATGGGAGGAGATGCTGGTCTACAGCTCCGGTCAGAAGCGCAGCACCAACTGGTCCGACGAGCTGTTCCGCAAGAACGTGCCGCAGCAGCAGTATAACGTCAGCCTCAACGGCGGTTCCGAGCGAATCCAGTACTTCTTCAACCTCGGTTACATCAAGCAGGAAGGTTCCTACAAGAGCGGCTCCCTGAACTACGACCGCTGGAACTTCCGCAGCAATGTCGACCTGAACATCACCAAGGACCTCAAGGCCGTGGTACAGGTCGGCGGTTACATGGACGAAAAGAACCAGCCCGCCACCGATATGTGGACCGTCTACAAGATGGCATGGACATATCCCACCACCGCCGAAGCGTGGGTCGACGGCGACCACAGCCTCCCCGCTTACGACTCCGAGCTCGGATCGAACACCGAGAACCCCGTGGCTACCACCAACGCCGCCTTCACCGGTTACAACCGCGAGCGCCGCTACAACTTCAACGGTTCGCTCTCCCTGCAGTATAGCCTCCCCTGGGTGAAGGGTCTGAGCGCCAAGGCTTTCTACAGCTACGACTACTACGCTACCAACGATGTGCGCTACAAACGCGCCTATCAGCTCTACCGCAAGAATGCCGACGGCACCATGGTTACCTTCGACCGTAACCCCGACGCATTCCTGCAGCGCACCACCTATCCCTCACACGGCACAGTGATGCAGCTCTCCGTTAACTACGACAACACCTTCGGCGACCACAACGTTTCCGCAATGGTGCTCTACGAAGAGCAGTACAACAACTACGACAGCTTCTACGCAAGGCGCAAAATGCTCCTCGACGGCGAGTACCTCATCTACGGTGAGACCGAAAACCAGGAGACCGGCGCTCCCTCGATCTGGGACAAGTCGCGCCGCGCATGGGTAGGCCGCGCAAGCTACAACTTCAAGGGTCGCTACATGGTGGACTTCTCGTTCCGCCGCGACGAATCCTCGAGCTTCCCGAAGAACTCCCGTTCGGGCTTCTTCCCCGCCGTATCCGCCGGCTGGCGTCTGAGCCACGAACCGTTCATGGAAAAACTTTCGCCCGTCCTCAGCAACCTGAAGATCCGCGCATCCTGGGGTAAGATGGGTGATGACAGCGGCTGCGGCACCTATCCTCCCACCGTTGTCGGCTACGAACTCAACATGCGTAAACTCGGCTGGATCTACAACGGCATCCTCGTGGGCGGTGTATCCCCCACAGGCGTTCCCAACCCCAACCTCTCCTGGTTCACCGCCGAGACCTACAATGCCGGTCTTGACTTCGACCTGTGGGGGCAGATGCTCTCCGGTACCATCGAAGTCTTCGAGCGTAAGCGCGACGGCCTGTTCGCAACCAGCGCTGCCGTCATTCCCGGCACCGTCGGCGTGAGCATGCCTCAGGAGAACCTCAACTCCGACAAGACCTTCGGTTATGAAATCAGCCTCAGCCACCGCAACCGCATCGGCGACGTCAGCTACTACGTCACCGCCCAGATGTCGGCCACCAAGAACCGCTGGGACTACCGCATCGACGGCGACGCCTCCAACTCGATGGACTACTACTACCGCACCGACGTGTCGGGCCGTAACAAGGACATCTGGTTCGCCTACGAAGAGGGCGGCCGCTACGGCAACTATAATGACATCCGCTACCACGGCACCCTCGGCGACGTAGGTCAGCAGACTCTCCCCGGCGACTACTGGTATAAGGACTGGAACGAAGACGGTGTGATCGACGACAACGACCGCCATCCGGTTGCTACCTATAACCTCCCCGTGTTCAACTACGGTTTCACCTTCGGCGCAAGCTGGAAGGGGATCGACCTGGCCACAACATGGCAGGGCGCAGCCAACGTATATAATAAGTACGACGAAGTCTTCACCGAAGTCGGCCCCTTCAACGGCGGCGCCTCGCTGGACTACTACACCGACCGCTGGCACACCGTAAACGTCACCGATGACCCCTGGAACCCCCACACCCAGTGGATCGAAGGCTACTATCCCGCAACAGGCCACAGCTTCAACACCGGTACAACCGGTATCCACAACTGCTCCTACCTGCGTCTGAAGACCCTCGAAATCGGTTACACCTTCCCGCAGAAATGGCTCCGCTTCGTCGGCGCCAAGGACTTCCGCGTATACTTCAATGCCTACAACCTCTGGACCATCTCGGGTCTGAAGAACATGGACCCCGAGCGTCCCGGTCGTTCCGGCGGTTCCAACAACAACCGCGATGAGGGCATCCTCTTCTATAACTATCCTGTGAACCGAACTTTCAACATCGGCGCCACACTGAAATTCTAACGAAGGACTCAAGAAGAATATGAAAACAATCAAATATCTGAGCGTAATCGCAGCCATGGGTCTCGCAGCCGTGTCGTGCGTCGACATGGACCTCGATCCCAAAGGCATCCTCGGCGAAAATACGCTGTTGAAGTCCGATGAAGGTATCAAGAAGTACCTGGCCCTGATTTATCAGGATGCTCCCATCGAGGACTTCAACTACGGCCAGAACGGCGACCAGAAGGGTTATGCCGTGAACGCCCAAAACGGCTGGCACCCCGGCAACCAGTGGCAGCCGCAGAAATCCAGCCCAGCTTCCTGCGCTCAGGAAGCTGTAGGCCGCGCAACCTCCTACGGCGACGGCTGGGGCTATTGGCCTTACGACCGAATCCACGATATCAACAACTTCCTCGAGAAGCTCCCCGACTACGCTTCAAACTATACCGAGCAGGCTCTCGTAGAATATGAGGCCGAGGCCAGATTCCTCCGCGCCCTCTACTACTTCGGCATGGTCAAGCGCTACGGCGGTGTGCCCATCGTGAAGACCGTTCTCGACCCGACCGCTCCCGTCGAAGAACTTCAGCAGCCCCGCGACACCGAATATGACTGCTGGAAGTTCATCTACGACGACCTGAAGTTCGCGATGGAAAACGGAACCACCGACAAGACTCCCGGACGTGCCAACCGCTACGCCGCCGCCGCGCTGATGTCGCGCGCCATGATCTACGCCGGTTCCACCGCCAAATATGGCGGCTACATCATCACCTCGGGTGAGGCTACCTCCAACGGTCTGATGGGTATGCCCGTCTCGGCCGCCAACGAGTTCTACCAGTACGCCATCGATGCCTGCGAGTCGCTCGCCGCCGCCGGTTTCACCCTCCACGACGGCGCCGACAAGGAAGCTGCCTTCGTCGAGACCTTCACCCAGATGTGCCCCGAAGAGGATATCTTCGTGAAGCAGTACACCGACCGCTCCGACGCTATCTGGGACACCTCGCTGTTCCACTGCTGGGACGTTATGGTGCTCCCCCTTGGCAACGGACTGTCGTCGGCCGTAGGCTGCGCCATCCAGCCCACCTGGGAACTGATGTCGCTCTACGAACATCCCGCCATCATCGACGAGGATGGCAAGCCCGTCCGCTTCGACAACATGAACGACTTCTGGCAGAGCCCCGAAATGGAGCCCCGCGCCCGCGCTACATTCTTCTTCAGCGGCATGACCGAACCCCTCTCGGGTGAAGTCCTCGACCAGCAGGCCGGCGTCTATGTCTCCTATCCCGGTACTGCAGCCGACGGCTGCGCCGAGTCAGTGCGAAGCACCAGCGAATACACCGACGCATGGCGTGTACGCGCCGAGCAGCCCAGCACCTACCGCGATGTCTCGGGTTACACCAACGTCAAGATCAACGGCCCCTACGGTATGGCCGACGGCCGCGGCGACGAAGGCTACGGCTACACCGGCGCTTTCATCCGCAAGTATGTCAGCACCACCGACAAGACCGGCCGTCAGGACCTCATGTACTGCAAGAGCCCATTCAAGGTGTTCCGTTACGGCGAAATCCTCTGCAACTGGGCCGAAGCTCTCTATGAACTCGGCGAGATGACCAGCAACACCGCCATGATGCAGGAAGCCATCGACCACATCAACCAGCTCCGCCAGCGTGCAGGCGCAACCTCCTACACCTACAAGGCCAGCCCCATCGATGTCGGCACCGCAGTCTACGGCTTCAAGATCGACGAAAACCTCCAGTTCATCCGCGACGAGCGCGCCCGCGAGCTCGCTTTCGAGAACCACCGCATCTTCGACATCCGCCGCTGGCGTGTCGCTGACCAGATGTTCATCGACGGCAAGTACAGCCATACACTCTCCTGCTACTACGTTCTCGACGAGGGCAAGTATATCTTCCTGAACGAGGTCGACGGTCAGGGCCGCAAAGTCAACTTCGACAAGCGCAACTATTACGAGCAGATTCCCGGCGGCGAAATCGCCAAGAACCCCAATCTGGTGCGCAACGACGGCTATTAATTGAACACTGAAAAAAATCAATCACGATGAAAAAGATTCTATATAGCCTTCTCATAGGCACCATGGCGATGATGTCCACCTCCTGCATGGAGGTCGACAACTTCGACGAGCCCGAGGCCCGCTATACCGGCAAACTCATCGACGTCACCACCGGTCAGCCGGTGCTGGCAAGCCAGGGCGAGAGCAAGATCCGTCTGTGGGAAATGAGCTACAGCCTCAATCCCTCGCCCCAGGATATCCCTGTGAAGCAGGACGGCACCTTCAAGAACACCAAGCTGTTCAACGGCACCTACGATGTGCAGCCCCGCGGTCCCTGGTGGCCCGTCGAAAAGCACCGTGTGCCCATCGGTCCCAACACCGCCGAGGATATCATCGAGGTGACCCCCTATCTCCACATCATCGACTTCGAGATGAACTACGACGAAGAGGCCAACGAGCTGATCGTGTCCTGCCGTCTGAGCGCCCCCATCACCGAGGGTCTGCCCAACATCCGCAGCGTGCGTCCCTTCCTCAGCCTCAACCAGTTCTGCGGTGCCAACAGCTGCATCGGCGAGTACCATAACAACGAGAACTACAAGAAGGACATGAACATGGCGTGGTCGAAGATTCCCAAGGCAGAGGACGGCAACTCCCTGCCCTACGAATTCCGTCTCCCCGTCAAGAAAGGCTACTTCTACTTCGTTCGTATGGGTGCATACGTCGACGATGAGTTCCACAACTACAACTATTCGGAAATCAAGACAATTGAAATCCCCGAGTAATCTGTAAAATCCACGCAATTGCTACCACGGGTAACCGGGAAATCCGGACCATCGAGTTTCCCGGTTGCCCCGAGGGCAATTGAAAATCCACAGTTACCATCATGAAATCCAAGTTTCAGTTAATATTCGGATGCCTGTTTGCTGCCGGAATGGTTATGACAACCTCCTGCAGCGACGACGACCGGAACTATATTCCGCCAGCCCTCGACGAGATTGATGACCCCGACGATCCTGTAGGTGAGGTATATAACGAAATCAGCTTCACCCCTCATGTCGACGGCGAACCCTACACCACCTACCGCGGCCTCGTGATGGCCGGTTACCAGGGGTGGTTCGGCTGCCCCGGCGACGGCTGCAAGCACAACGACGCTGCCAACACCCAGTGGTATCACTACCGCGAGAACGATATGTTCAAGCCCGGCGTGCTCCGCAACTCCATCGACCTCTGGCCCGACATGACCGAGTACACCAAGAAGTACGACACCGAGTTCAAATATCCCGACGGCACCACTGCCCAGGTTTACAGCGCCTACGACGAATCGTCGGTGCTCCTCCACTTCAAGTGGATGAAGGACTACGGCATCGACGGTGTGTTCATGCAGCGCTTCGTCGGCGAGGTCATCGACAACCCCGCCGGTGCCGACCACTTCAACACGGTCCTTGGCCACGCCATGAAGGGTTCCGACCAGTATCAGCGCGCAATCGCCGTGATGTATGACCTCGGCGGCTACAACCCCGAACGCTACCAGAAAGTCCTCGACGACGCCCAGTGGATCTACACCACTTACGCCTCGCAGAAGAAGTTCTATCTCCACGAGAACGGCAAGCCCCTCATCGCCCTCTGGGGCGTGGGCTTCAACCCGGCCGAACGCAACTACTCCAACAGCGACATCCAAGCTCTGGTGAATGGCCTCAAGCAGATGGGTTACAGCATCATGCTCGGCGTCACCACCTACTGGCGCGGCGGTGGCGGCGACACCTACACCCCCGACCTGCAGGGTCTCCACAACCTCATCAAGACCGCCGACGTCATCATGCCCTGGTATGTGGGCCGCTACAGCAGCTCCGACAGCTACCTGACCGGCGGCAACGAGGGCGGTTTCCCCCTGATGATCGAGCGCGACCTCGCATGGTGCCGCGACGCCAGCAAGGCGGAGGGTGTGAACGTGAACTTCGCTCCCCACTGCTTCCCCGGCGCTTCCGACCTGAATATGCACCCCTACTACGAGCGCGGAAGCCGTGAACGCGGCAACTTCTTCTGGACCCAGATGTACAACGCCATCAACAAGGGTTGCGAGATGCTCTACATCGCCATGTTCGACGAAATCGACGAAGGTACCGCTATCTACAAGGTGATGAACAAGAGCAAAGCCCCGAGCAACGCCGCCGACGTGGACTACTACGTGGTTTACAACCCCACCAATGAACGCGTAAGCTACGTGAACATGCAGGGCGTACAGTGGACCACCAACAGCACAGTCTTCATGGCCAAGGAGGAGGTTAATCCCGCTCCCACTAACGGCTGGTGCCGTCTGCAGAGCCAGATGGACATTACCTTCGAAGGTATCGACGACGACCTCCCGACGGACTACTATCTGTGGCTCACCGGCGAGGCCCGCAAGATGCTCAACGCCCAGATTCCGATGAGCGTAACCATCCCCGACCGCAAGTAAGCGATTGCTCAGGATTTTGAACCGACAATAGTTAACAATCCTCATTCCGTGCCGACCGTGGCTCTCACGGGCCGCGGTCGGCATGAAATGAAAGTTTACCTGAAAAGATAATGACAAAAGCTATCAGATATGCTGTTGCCGTTATGATCGGAGGCCTTGTCTGCAGCTGCGGCGGCAACAAAGCCACTGAAGACACCGGCGAGGCTTTCGGCGAGATTGCAGCCAATCCGTTCATCACTCACATGTACACGGCCGACCCGTCGGCTCATGTATGGCAGGACGGCCGGCTTTATGTTTACGCCTCGCACGACATCGATCCCCCGCGTGGCTGCGACCTGATGGACCGCTATCACGTGTTTTCGACCGACGATATGGTTCACTGGACCGACCACGGCGAGATTCTCAACTCGAGTCAGGTAGAGTGGGGACGTCCCGAGGGGGGCTTCATGTGGGCTCCGGACTGTGCCTTCAAGAACGGCAAGTATTACTTCTATTTCCCCCACCCGAGCGACACCGAATGGAACAACTCCTGGAAAATCGGCGTTGCCGTCAGCGACGAACCCGCAGCCAACTTCAAGGTCGTGGGCTACATCGAGGGGATGGAACCGATGATTGACCCCTGCGTTTTCGTCGATGACGACGGCCAGGCCTACATCTACAACGGTGGAGGCGGACGCTGCATGGGGGGCAAGCTCAAGGACAACATGGTGGAACTCGACGGCCCGATGAAGGAAATGACCGGCTTAGAGGACTTCCACGAAGCAACCTGGGTACACAAGTACAACGGTAAGTATTACCTCTCCTACTCCGACAATCACGACGACAACTGGAACGACGGCGTCAAGGGTGACAACCGCATGCGCTACGCTATCGGCGACTCCCCGCTGGGTCCCTGGAAGTCGATGGGTATCTATATGAATCCCACTGACAGCTACACTAACCACGGTTCGATTGTGGAATTCAAAGGGCAGTGGTTTGCCTTCTACCACAACAGCAAGCTGTCGGGCGACGACTGGCTCCGCTCAATCTGCGCCGACAAACTCTACTACAACGACGACGGCACCATCAAGTTGGTCGCCACGACTTATTAACTGATAATCACCGGGGAGGTCGACAATTGATGTCCTTTGGAGTAACTGATTTATATTCAGTGTGTTATATTGCTTAATTCTGAAATTAATCGGTTTTTACCCGGGAAATTAACCGGCTCCCCGGCAAACGGAACCCCCTACACATGACAGGAAAACTCGCTACATTTGCAGTTTCGATCTGCATCGCTGTTTCGGCAACATCTGCCCGCGGGCAGGTGTTGCCGTATCTTAATCCCGAGCTGACGGCCGAAGAGCGTGCCGAGGACCTGCTCGGTCGTCTGACGCTGGATGAAAAGATCTCCATGCTCACCAACGGCTCGCCGGCCATCGAACGTCTCGGGATTCCCGAGTACAACTGGTGGAACGAAGCGCTGCACGGCGTGGGCCGTGCCGGCACAGCGACCGTTTTCCCGCAGGCGATAGCGCTGGCCGCCACGTTCGACGACCAGGGTGTGCGGGAGAGTTTCGACATGGTCTCCGACGAGGCGCGCGTCAAGTATAACCGCTCGGTGCGCGACAACGACCGCGGGCAATACCGCGGCCTTACGTTCTGGACCCCCAACATCAACATTTTCCGCGACCCGCGCTGGGGCCGCGGCCAGGAAACCTACGGCGAGGATCCTTACCTCACCAGCCGGATGGGGCTCGCGGTAATTCGCGGCCTGCAGGGTGACCACGACGGCAAATACAACAAGCTGCACGCCTGCGCCAAGCATTACGCCGTGCACAGCGGTCCCGAATGGAACCGCCACACTTTCAACGCAACCGACCTGATGCCCGAGGAGCTGTGGGAAACCTATCTTCCCGCTTTCCAGACGGCGGTCATCGATGGAAAAGTCAAGGAGGTGATGTGTGCCTACAACCGCTTTGACGACGAGCCCTGCTGCTCGAACAAGAAACTTCTCAAGCGGATTCTCCGCGACCGGTGGGGATTCGACGGGGTAGTGGTGTCGGACTGCGGCGCCATCGGTGACTTCTTCTTACCTCACGGACATAAAACCCATGCGACGGCTGCCGATGCTGCCGCCGACGCCATGCTCACCGGCAACGACCTCGAGTGCGGCAACAACGCCTTCCCGCATATCCGCGAGAGCCTGGAGAAAGGGCTGCTCACCGAGGCCGACCTCGACCGCTCGGTGCTCCGCCTGCTTCGGGCCCGTTTCAGCCTCGGCAATCTGTATGACGACGAGCTGACCCCCTGGTGGAATCTTCCCGACTCACTGATCGCCTGCGACAGCCATCGCGCAAAGGCGCTGGAAATGGCCCGCAAGAGCATCGTGCTGCTCACCAACAATAACAATACCCTCCCTCTCGCAAAGAACAGCCTCCGCCGCATCGCAGTTGTCGGTCCTAACGCCACCGACTCCCTGATGATGTGGGGCAACTACAACGGCTATCCCAAATCGTCGGTTACAATTCTCGACGGTATCAAGAATAAATTCCCCGGCGCCGAAGTCGTTTACCTCAAAGGGTGCGACTACGTCTCGGACCAGGCCATGATCAGCGCCTTCGACAAGATGTCGTACAACGGCCGCAAGGGTATGAAGGGAACCTTCTGGCGCAACCGCGACATGAAGGGGAAACCCATCCGCGACAAACAGTTCTCCGACCCCATCAACTACACCAACAACGGCGAGACCGCCTTTGCTCCCGACGTTCCGGTACTCGACTTCTCGGCCCGTTTCGAGGGTACGTTCGAGCCTGACAAGACCGGACCGGTAGCGTTCTGTGTGTCGGGCGACGACGGTTTCCGCCTGACCATCGACGGCAAGCCGGTAATCGACTTCTGGGAGGAGGGGCGCAAATCCGAAAAGCGCTATCTGCTGGATGCCGTCAAAGGTAAGAAATACGACATTGTGCTCGAATATTTCCAGGCTCATGGTGGCGCCGAGCTGAAGTTTGACCTCGGCCAGAGCACCGTTGTCGACTACGCCGACGTGGCATCGAAAGTCAAGGACTGCGACGTCATCCTGTTTGTCGGCGGCCTGACCCCGCACCTCGAGGGTGAGGAGATGCCCGTGAACCTCCCCGGCTTCCGCGGCGGCGACCGCACGTCCATCGAACTCCCTGCCGTTCAGGACAATATGCTCCATGCACTCAAGGCCACGGGCAAGCACGTAGTGTTCGTAATGTGCACCGGAAGTGCTGTTGCAATCCCCTGGGCAGCAGAGAATTGCGACGCTGTGCTCAATGTGTTCTATCCCGGCGAGGCCGGAGGCACCGCTGTTGCAGACGTCCTTGCGGGTGACTATAACCCTGCCGGCCGACTCCCCGTAACCTACTACGCTTCGACCGCCGACCTGCCCGACTTCGAGGATTACTCGATGGAGAACCGAACCTACCGTTTCTTCCGCGGCAAACCCCTCTTCCCCTTCGGTCACGGCCTGAGCTACACCACCTTCAGGTACGGTCAGCCCGTGTTGGTGCAGAACGGCGAGAATGTCAAGGTCACCGTGCCTGTCACCAACACCGGGAGCATCGACGGCGACGAGGTCGTTCAGCTCTACGTCCGCATCCCCGGCCGCCGCGACGGCCTGAAAAAGGCCCTCAAAGCCTTCCGGCGTGTGCCTGTGAAAGCCGGCGAGACCGTGAATGTGGTCGTCGACCTTCCGCGCAGCTCCTTCGAGTCCTACGACGTAGCTTCCGAAAGGATGAAAGTGCTTCCCGGCAAGTACACCATCCTCTGTGGCGGCAGCTCCGACGACTCCGCTCTCCGCAGCGTCGACTACACCGTCAGGTGACAACAAAACCCTTTTTTCTGATAGGAAACAATATCACATAAACCCATCCCATGAAATATTTCTGCAAACATTTGCTTGCTGCATTGTTGCTCGCCGCCGGATTCACCGGCGCCGATGCCAAGACAGTGTATCCTTATGAGTTCGCACCCTCGCAGGGGATTGTGAACGACAGCGAGAAACCTTTCCGCGATGAAGTCTGCCTCAACGGCTACTGGCAGTTCCAGCCGGTGGCCCTTCCCGCCGACTACCGTCAGGGTGCCGGCAAGGCCCCCGAACTTCCTATGCCAACAGCCGACGGCTGGAGCAGCACGCTCATCAAGATTCCGTCGCCCTGGAACATCAACAGCTTCGGTTACCGCGACCTCGAGGGTCCCGACCACCGCAACTACCCCTCCTATCCCAAGGAATGGGACAAGGTGCTGATGGGCTGGATGAAAAAGACCGTGCAGGTGCCCGTCGACTGGAACGGCGAGACAATCAAACTCTATTTCGAAGCCGTAGCCGGTGACACCGAAGTCTATGTCAACGGCCACAAAGTAGGGGAGAACTTCGACCTGTTCCTCCCGTTCTCGTTCGATATCACCCGCTATGTAACCCCCGGCCAGAACGCCGAAATCCTTGTCGGTGTCCGCAGCCAGAAGCTGTTCGAGGACAACTCGACCGTAGGCCGCCGCATTGTTCCGGGCGGTTCGATGTGGGGTTACCATATCAACGGTATCTGGCAGGACGTCTATCTGCTGGCCGAGCCGAAAGTGGCCGTCAGCAACGTGTTCGTGAAGCCGTTGGTTGACCGCGACAGCCTCGAAGTGGAGGTTGAGCTGACCAACAACACCGACCGCGAGGTCCGCGTGGATGTAGGCGGCGACGTGAAGCAGTGGATCAACAAGGCCGGCACCGACGTCAACACCGCCCCCGTTCCGGCATCGGAGCTCGGCGAAACAGCCCTGACGATCGCTCCCGCCAAGGTCACCATTCCCGCCAACGCCTCTGCCAAGATCCAGCTCGCCGCCAAGGTTGACGGCCGTCTGGAATTCTGGACTCCCGAACACCCCAACCTCTACGGCCTGGTTCTCAGCGTTGACCAGAAGAACAAGACCCTCGACAAGAAATATGAACGTTTCGGCTGGCGCCAGTGGACCCTTCAGGGCGACCGCCAGTGTCTCAACGGCAAACCCTACGCCCTGCACAGCGACTCATGGCATTTCCAGGGCATCCCGCAGATGACCCGCCGCTACGCGTGGGCCTGGTTCACAGCCATCAAGGATATGAACGGCAACGCCGTTCGCCCGCATGCTCAGGTTTATCCCCGCTTCTACCTCGACCTGGCCGATGAAATGGGTATCTGCGTCCTCGACGAAACCGCCAACTGGGCCAGCGACGGTGGTCCCAAGCTCGACTCCGAACTTTTCTGGACCGCATCCAAGGACCACCTCCGCCGCTTCGTGATGCGCGACCGCAACCACGCGTCGGTTTTCGGCTGGTCGGTCAGCAACGAAAACAAGCCCGTGATTCTCTACGTATTCAACCGCCCCGACCTCATGCCGCTGCAGGTGAAAGCCTGGGAAGAATGGCGCGACATTGTGCGCGCAACCGATCCCACCCGTCCCTGGATTTCCTCCGACGGCGAGGATGACGGCGACGGCATCCTTCCCGTTACCGTCGGCCACTACGGCGATAAGAATTCCATGAAGAAATGGAAAGCCATCGGCAAGCCCTGGGGTATGGGCGAACACAGCATGGCTTACTACGGTACCCCCGAGCAGGTTTCGGTCTACAACGGCGAACGCGCCTATGAGTCGCAGGAAGGCCGTATGGAAGGTCTCGCAAACGAGTGCTACAACCTCATCAAGGACCAGCGCGACATGGGCGCCAGCTTCAGCACCGTGTTCAACATGGCCTGGTACGCCCTCCAGCCCCTCCCCCTGGGCAAAGAGGACATCACCACAGCCCCCTCGCTCGAGGATGACGGTATCTTCTTCGGCGAATACCGCGAAGGTGTTCCCGGCGTTCAGCCCGAGCGCGTAGGCCCCTACTGCACTACCTTCAACCCCGGTTACGACCCCAACCTCCCCCTCTACCGCGAGTGGCCTATGTTCGCCGCTCTCCGCGCCGCCAATGCTCCCGCAGGTCCCGCTTACAGCACCTGGGCAAAAATCGACAAGTCGCAGTACGAAGCTCCCGCAGCCGAACCCGCCAAGCCTTACAAGAGTGTTTCGTTCCTCGGTAACAATGACAGCCGCGTCAAGAACATCTTCGACGCTCAGGGTGTCGTATGGTCCAAGCTCCCCAAATCCGGCAAGGATTGTCTCGTGATTGTCGACGCCACAACCGCTCCCGACGCCAAACTCATCGAGACTCTCGGTAAGGCCATGAACAGCGGTGCCGATGTATGGTTCTGGGGCATCAACCCCGAGACCGCGGCTGCCTTCGCTTCCCTCCTCCCCGACAAGCTCACCGTTGAGGAGCTCAGCCGCTCCTCCTTCATCCCCGAGCAGCGCTCCTGGGTTCGCGGCCTGAACAACAGCGACCTTTACTTCTGCGAAATCCAGCAGTCCGATGCCGCCAAGCACACCCTCTCCGGTCCCTTCGTTGACAACGGCGAGGTACTTCTCAATGCCTGCCGCACCAACTGGCGCCGCTGGAACAAGCGTCCCGAGGAGATCAAGACCGCCGGAACCCTCCGCAGCGAAAACGAATGTACCGCCGCACTGCCGGTGTTCGTGAAATATCCCGGCCATAACGGCGACATCTACGTCAGCACCCTGACCGAGTTCACCAATTCCGCCAAGGGTTACAGCACCCTCGCCACCATCCTGCGCAATGCCGGCGTTGAATGTCGCGCAGCCGAGGTGAACCCCGACGAGGTGTTCTTCCTCCGCGACGGTGTCGTTGCCTTCCCCGTTTCCGCCAAGCAGAAACTCGAAAAGACCGCCGACGGCTACCAGCTGGTTGTCTACGCCTACAGCCCCCGTCCCCTCGACGACCTGCTCATCGAGCCGAACGTTCCGAAACTTGAGCTTCAGGTGAAGGCCAAGAACGCTTCCCTGAAGGTCGGCGACGTTGCAATCAACGGCAAACTCTCGGGCGACCGCACAAGGTTCATCGAACTCCCCCTGAAGCAGGGCTGGAACAAGCTGACCCTCAACATCGGCGAGATGGACCGCAACAACTTCGAGGCATCGTTCCGCTGCGACAACAATGCCGAGTTCCTCCCCAAGTTCCAGGTTCTGTACAGCAATCCCGAATAACTGACCTATTCAGCGACAATAAACTGACAGATTCTGCGTAATTTCAATAAACAGATTCCTAAAATATCATGAAAAAAATTTATTTGTCACTGCTGCTTGCGGTTTTCGCTCTCGTGGTGCAGGCCAACGAGCTGAAACTTAAGTATTCACACCCCGCGAAGGTGTGGGTCGAGGCCCTGCCTGTCGGCTGTTCCAACATGGCCGCGATGGTCTATGGCGGCGTTTCCGACGAGCAGATCCAGCTTAACGAGGAGACCATGTGGGGCGGCAGCCCGCACGATAACAACAACCCCGCCGGCCGCGAGGCTCTCGATGAAATCCGCGCCAAGATTTTCGCCGGAGACCTCAAGGGAGCCTCCGACCTTTGCCAAAAGTCGATGTTCTCCGGCAAGAACGGCATGCCCTACCAGACCGTCGGCAGCCTTCACATCAAGACTCCCGACCGCGGCGAAGTATCGGGCTACACCCGTGACCTCGACCTGAACCGCGCCGTCGCCACTACCCGCTACACCGTCGGGGGTGTCACCTACACCCGCGAGGTGTTCGCTTCGCTGGCCGACCGCGTGATCATCGTCCGCATCACCGCCGACAAGCCGGGGATGGTGGACTTCGACCTCGCTTACACCTCTCCGCTGCCCGGCCACAAGGTGAGCCGCCGCGGCAAATCGCTGGTGCTCAAGGGCAACGGGATGGACCATGAAGGCGTTCCCGGTGTAATCAAGATGGAAACCCAGACCCGCGTGGCTGCCGAAGGGGGCCGCACGGTGCTGAACGACTCGACCCTCAGCGTCAAGGGAGCCGACGCCGCTACCATCTTCATCGGTTCGGCCACGAACTTCGTGAACTACAAGGATGTCAGCGGCAATGCCACCAAGAAGGCCACCGCTATGCTCGACCGCGTGGTAAAACAGCCTTACAGCCAGCTGCTTGCAAACCATGAGGCAAAATACAAAGAGCAGTTCGACCGCGTCAGCCTCGACCTCGGCTCCTCCCCACTGGAGAATCTCGACACCCCGGAGCGTATCGCCCGTTTCAACGAAGGGAAAGATATGCCCTTGGCAGCCCTGATGTTCCAGTTCGGCCGCTACCTGCTGATCAGCTCTTCGCAGCCCGGCGGTCAGCCCGCCAACCTGCAGGGTGTATGGAACCACCAGCTTCAGGCCCCCTGGGACGGCAAGTACACCATCAACATCAACACCGAAATGAACTACTGGCCCGCCGAGGTCACCAACCTAAGCGAGACCCACGAGCCGCTGTTCTCGATGGTCAATGACCTGAGCGTAACCGGCGCCAAGACCGCCCGCGAGATGTACGGCTGCCGCGGTTGGGTGACCCACCACAACACCGACATCTGGCGCACCTGCGCTCCGGTCGACGGCCCCTTCTACGGCAACTGGCCCAACGGCGGCGCCTGGCTCACCACCCACGTCTGGCAGCACTATCTCTACACCGGCGACAAGGAATTCCTGGCAAAATACTACCCGGCAATCAAGGGTGTAGCCGATTTCTACATGGATTTTATGATCGAGCATCCCACGATGGGTTATCTCGTTACCGTTCCCTCCATGTCCCCCGAACATGGCCCGGCCAATGAGAACGACCAGAGCGGTTCCTCGCTGACAGCCGGCTGCACGATGGACAACCAGATTGTCTTCGACGCCCTGACCAGCGCCCGCCGTGCTTCCGAAATCCTCGGCGAACCGCAGAGCTACCGCGACTCCCTGACCGCCGTGCTCGACCGCATGGCTCCCATGCAGGTCGGCCGCCACAACCAGCTTCAGGAGTGGCTCGGCGACTACGACGACCCCAACGACAAGCACCGCCACATCTCGCACGCCTACGGTCTCTTCCCCGGCATGCAGATTTCCCCCTACCGCAACCCCGAGCTGTTCCAGGCTATGCGCAACACCATGATTCAGCGCGGCGACGAGGCCACCGGCTGGTCGATCGGCTGGAAAATCAACCTCTGGGCTCGTCTGCAGGACGGTAACCATGCCTTCAAGATCATCAACAACCTGCTGAAGATTCTTCCCGACGACCGTCAGACCTCCAAGTATCCTGTCGGCCGCACATACCCCAACATGTTCGACGCCCATCCGCCGTTCCAGATCGACGGTAACTTCGGCTACACCGCCGGCGTTGCCGAGATGCTGATGCAGAGCCACGACGGGGCCGTGCATCTGCTTCCGGCGCTTCCCGACGCATGGCAGGAGGGGTCGGTCAAGGGTCTCGTAGCCCGCGGCGGCTTTGTCACCGATATCGACTGGAAGGCCGGGCAGCTCGCCTCGGCCAAGGTTTATTCGCGTCTCGGCGGCAACCTGCGCATCCGCTCCTACATCCCCCTCGACATCGAGGGTGCCACCGAAGCCAAGGGTGAGAACCCCAACCCGCTCTACAAGACCGAAGCCATCAAAACCCCGCTGATTTCCCCCGAAATCACCCCTCAGCACCCGATTCTCAACCGCGTGTATGAGTATGACCTCCCCACCGAGGCCGGCAAATCCTACGCGGTCAAGCCTGCAAAGTTCTGACGCGCCAATTCAGATCAATTTCTTTACCTTTTCAACCACGAAACTGCCATGATTAAAAATAATATTCCTGCCTTCGCGGCCTTCGCGGCCTTCGCGGCGCTCATGGCTTCCGGCACCATGTCGGCAGCCGGTCCCGCGCCCGAGATTACTTATCCGCGGACAGCAGCCTATACCTCCAACCCGCTGTTTCTCGACTTCACCTCCCCGATGATGGAGGGTGACTCGCTGGGACATCTCTACACCGCCGACCCCTCGGCCCATGTCTGGAACATCAACGGCAAGGAGGTGCTGTATCTCTACGCTTCGCACGACATGGAACCGCCCCGCGGCTGCGACTACATGGACCGCTACCATATCTTCTCGACCGAAGACCTCGTGAACTGGACCGACCACGGCGAAGTGCTCAACGCCGAGACATCGAACCGTGTCACCGGCATCGGTTCCGACGGCTTCATGTGGGCCCCCGACTGCGGCTACAACCCCGCCAACGGTCTGTATTACTACGTCTATCCCCACAAGCTCTCGAACACCGAGGATGTCTGGGGCATCTTCGTCGGTACCTCGAAAAATCCCGCCGGTCCGTTCGACCTCAAGGGCTACATCAAGGGTGTGCCTTCGGTGATTGACCCCTGTCTGTTCGTTGATGACGACGGGCAGCCCTACCTCTACGTCGGTGGCGGCGGCAAGGGATGCTGGGGCGGCAAGCTCCGCCGTGACGACTGGACGAAGCTCGACGGCGAGATGCAGCGTCTGGGCGACTTCGAGGACTTCCACGAAGGCCCCTGGGTGTTCAGATACAACGGCAAGTATTACATGAGCTACCCCGACAACAACCCTGACAACAACCACATGCGCTACGCGGTGGCCGACAATCCCCTCGGTCCGTACACCTCCATGGGCATCTATATGCGCCCTCACGGCCACGACACCACCCACGGTTCGATTGTGAAGTTCAAGGGAAAATGGTATCAGTTCTACCACACCGCCGACTTCTCGGGACGCGGCAACCTCCGCTCGGTTTGCTTCGACGAGCTGACCTTCACCCCCGACGGCCGCATCAACATGCTCCACAACTGGGGCGAGCCCTACAAGGGTAAACGTCTTGCCTTGCGCTCCTCCAAGCCTCTGAAGGTTAAGGCCACGCACTACAACGAGGGTGGCAACTCCAAGGGGTATTTCACTCGCGACAAGGTAGCTCCGTCGCGCAAGGCCAAGGCCGTTGACCTCGGTCCGGAGGAGTGGCTGCAGTTCAGCATCAATGCCGAGAAGGCCGGAATCTGCAAGGTTACAGCCATGGTCCGCAAGAATGCCCCCGATTCCAAGGTGTCGTTCCTCGAGGACGTCGAATATCTGACCGACAGGAACGGGGTGGCTCTCGCCGATGCCGAGCCCGGCCAGTGGCAGGAGATGACCTTCGAGGTGCCCCTGAAGAAGGGTGACCACGAACTGCAGTTCCGCGTCAAGAAGGGGAATGTTTCCATCAAGGATTTCACTGTTGAATACAAGTAAGAAAAATTATCCATAAGACACAGATTATCAGTAAATAAGTATGTCAATTAAGAAATATACAACGGCATTGTTCGCCGGGCTGCTTGCAGTCACCACCGCGTTCGGCGGCACCAAGCACGCCAAGGAAACCAAATATCCCAGCTACGAAGGACTCGTGATGGCCGGTTACCAGGGTTGGTTCCACAAACCCGCCAAGGGGCTGTGGTTCAGCGATGAAAACAAGGTCCGCATCGACATGTGGCCCGACGTCAGCGAATACGAGAACACCTATCCCACCGGTCTGAAGCATGCCGACGGCTCGCAGGCGCGTTTCTTCTCCTCCGACGACGAGCAGACCGTCAAGACCCACTTCCGCTGGATGAAGGAATACGGCCTCGACGGTGTGTTCATGCAGCGTTTCTGGCATGCCGCCTCCCCCAAGGCCCGCACCCGCAACAACGTGCTCCGCAACGCCATGAAGTATGCCGGCGAATATGACCGCGCAATCGGCGTGATGTACGACCTCTCGGGTCTCAACCCCAAGACCGACAACTGCTCGATGCTCATCGATGACTGGAAATATCTTGTTGACTCCCTGAAGGTTACCAACCCCGACGGCGACAACACCTACGTCTTCTACAACGGCAAGCCACTCGTAACCATCTGGGGTGTCGGTTTCCCCGACCGTCCCTACAACATCCGCAACATCGGTCTGGAGAACTTCATCGACTTCCTGAAGAACGACCCCGAATATGGCGGCTGCAGCGTGATGATCGGTGTGCCTACCTTCTGGCGCGACCTGAATGCCGACTGCGTCAATGACCCCTATCTCCACCACCTTATCTGCAAGTGCGACATCGTGCTCCCCTGGATGGTGCAGCGTTTCACTCCTCTGCTGCATAACGACATGGACCGCTACCGCGACGTCATCCTCGGCGATATGCAGTGGTGCGCCGAGCACAACATCGGCTATGTGCCCTTAGTTACCCCCGGTTTCAGCTGGCACAACCTCAGCCGCTTTGAATTCCCCGACGACGTGAAGCCCTCAGGTTCCATTCCCCGTCAGGGTGGCCGCTTCTACTGGCAGCAGATCTACACCGCCCTCAATGCCGGCGCCAAGATGCTGTATGTGGCTATGTTTGACGAGGTTAACGAAGGTACCGCCATCTTCAAGTGCACCGACAATCCCCCTGTCGGCAAGGAAATTGAGTTCGTCGGAATGGATGGCCAGCCCAGCGACCACTACCTCTGGCTCACCGGCGAGGCCGGCCGAATGCTCCGCAACGAAATCCCCCTCACCAAGAAAATGCCCACCCGCTGATACTTTCCCTTTAATCTGTAGTTTTGCGTAATCTGTTGTTTTTGCGGCAGAAATAAACCAAATCATCATGAAATACAAGATTTTACTGCTCGCGGCAGGGCTGACTGCCGCAACAGCTTTGCCCGCAACGGTTTCGGCTGCAACAGCCGCTCCGGCTGCGACCGCTTCGGCGTCAACCGCTGAAAACGGCATCTCCTTCGAGGTGCCTGCCCGGAAGATGACTGTTTCGGTCGAATGGTACACCCCTTCGACGGTTCGCGTGCTGAAAACCCCGGGAGGTTACACCGGACCTAAGGAGAGCTACTCGGTTATCGCCAAGCCTGCGGCAGTAAAATTCAAGACTTCGACGCTGAACGACGGCACTCTGGAGATGAAATCCTCCAGACTGACCGTTGCAGCCGACCCCAAGACAGGTGTCATCTCCTTCTACACCCCCGATGGTGAGAAACTGCTCGCTGAGGATGGCTGTACTATGACCCCCATCAGGGATGTCAACCGCGACGCCTACACCGTCAGTCAGTCGTGGCTCACCGACCCCAATGAGGGGCTGTACGGTCTCGGCCAGCTGCAGGACGGCAGGCTCAGCCACCGCAACCTCGACAAGTACCTCGTGCAGACCAACATCGAGGATGTCACTCCGCTGATTCAGTCGAACCGCGGATGGGGTCTGTTCTGGGACAACTATTCCGGCACGACCTATTCCGACCACAACGGCCTGACTTCGTTCCGCTCAGATGTCGGCGACGAAATCGACTATTATTTCATGTATGGCGGCTCGATGGACGCCACCATCGCTGAAATCCGCAGCCTCACCGGCCAGGTGCCGATGATGCCCCTCTGGAGCTACGGCTTCATGCAGTCGAAGGAACGCTATACCTCCCAGAATGAGATCCTGAGCGTGGTGCGTAAGTACCGCGACCTTGGCGTTCCTCTGGATGTTATCATCCAGGACTGGCAGTACTGGAGTCACAACTACCTCTGGAACGCTATGGATTTCCTGAATCCGCGGTTCCCCGACCCGCAGGGGATGGTTGACAGCATCCATGCCATGAACGCCCGGATGATGATTTCGGTCTGGACGTCGTTCGGGCCGGCCACGAAACCCTACCGCGCATTAGACAAAGAGGGTCTGCTTTTCGAAGGGACGACTTTCCCTCAATGGGGTGTTGACGGACCGAAGAATGTGGAATATCCCTCGGGTGTGCGCGTCTATGACCCGTACAGCCCCAAGTCCCGTGACATCTACTGGGATAACCTCAACAACGGACTTTACAAATACGGTATCGACGGCTGGTGGCTCGACGCTACTGAACCGGAAAATTTCGACTGGAAGGACAAGGACTTTGATCATATCACAGGTGTCGGCCGCAGCTATCGCTCGGTGCGCAACGCCTTCTCGCTTGCCTCCGTAAGCGGTGTCTACGACAATCAGCGCGCCCTCGATGACGGCCATCGAATCACGATTCTCACCCGTTCGGGCTTCCTCGGGCAGCAGCGCTATGCCGCCAATGTATGGTCGGGCGATGTGCTCTCCTCCTGGGATATGCTCCGCAAGCAGGTTCCCGCCGGACTGAACTTCTCGATGCTCGGCATGCCTCACTGGAACTCCGACCTCGGCGGTTTCTTCGCCTGGCTCTACAACAACGACAGCGAGGCTTCGGGTACCCGCAACCCGCTGTATCACGAGCTGTATGTGCGCTGGCTGCAGTTCGGCATTTTCACTCCGATGATGCGCAGCCACGGCACGAGCATCAGCCGTGAATTCTTTGAGTACGGCAAGCCCGGCGAACCGGTCTACGATGCGCTGGTCGACGCCGTCAAGCTCCGCTACCGGATTCTTCCCTACACTTATTCTCTGGCCTGGGATGTTACCAACAATCAGGGAACCTTCATGCGTCCGCTGATCATGGACTTCCCCGACGACCCCAAGGCGCTCGACAATGCCCGGGAATATATGTATGGCGATGCTTTCCTCGTTGCACCTGTGCTCAACGCGCAGTACACCACAGAACTCGCCGAGAAGGACAGCCCGGAGAAAAAGGCGAAAGCCTTGGCCGACGCCGCCAACGTTGACTTCACACAGCCGAAGTCCATGGAGGTGTATCTTCCCGCCGGGGCGAAATGGTATAACTACTGGACCAACGAGCTGCTGGACGGCGGCCGGACGGTTGATGTCGCCACCGAATTCTCCAAGATTCCGCTGTTTGTGCGTGCCGGCTCCATCGTTGTCAATGGTCCCGAAGTGCAGTACACCACCGAGAAGCCCTGGGACAACCTGACTGTAGCCGTCTATCCCGGCGCTGACTCCGACTTCACCCTCTACGAAGATGCAGGTGACGGATATAAGTATGAATCAGGCGAGTACACCGAAGTCCTGATGAAGTGGAACGACCGCAAGCGCACCCTGACCATCGGCGCGCGTCGCGGCAGCTACCCCGGCATGATCACCCCCCGCCGCTTCACCGTCACCCTCCCCGACGGCACCACCAGGTCAGTGACCTACACCGGCCGCAAGCTCTCCCTCCACCTCTGAGTCTCCCTTCTACCCAACCCTCCCTTTCTCCTTTAATCCCCCTTCTCCTCTAAACTCCCACGCCTTCCCCCCCCTCCCCCACAACACAGGAGGCAGACACCCCGGTGCCTGCCTCCTGTGTTGTGCATCCTGTCAGAGCGAATGCAATATTGAATTGCATCGTCGGTTTTCTGCTAATCCTCAACGCATGGCAGGAAAAGCACTGGCTTGAACCCCAGCTGATTGAGCAGCCGGAACTGATGCAGGTCAAGCTCGAGCTGCGCATCGTGAACGCAACGAATTCTTTAGGCTCAAAAATGAGCAGATAAATGAACAGGTAAATGAACAGATAAAATAGCAGATAAAACTCTCGGATCGGCAGTAAAATATTATTGTAGTTCTATCAGAAGATGGGTGGGGGAGGGGTGGAGAAAGCGAATATTCAGAGGTTTATGCTGAATTTGAGGGGGTGGTATTGTTAAAAAAAGGTTAATTTGTTGGATTCATCCGATAAAAATTAGATGTAACATTAAATTTTTATTTAACTTTGCAAGTTGTAAACAGGCGATTGTAATTCATCGTTCGCTATCTGACATTTATCGTCGTTCGCTATCTGACATTTTCACGCTGAAAACCATATTTATTTAATAACCAATCCTGTCATAATGAAAAAATTTCTACTCGCCATCGCAGGCGTAGCGCTGAGCCTTTCGGCCTCCGCCGCAGTGAATCATGGCGCTTCGACCGTGGTTCGTCCGGGTCAAGAAGGACTGGACCTCACTCAGGGCACCTTCCGCTTTCTTCCGAAGGCCAAGGCTCAGCTGAAGAAGGAGGGATTCGGTTCGATTGCTGACCTCGGCAAATCCCGCAAGGGTGCTTCAAAGGCTGAATCCTTCGAGCTGAACGTGCTTCCCGCAGCCGACGACCTCGGCTATCTCGACGGTCCCAACAACGAGACATGGTACTACACCGTGAACTACAGCTCCACCACCGTTGACCACGGTGCCTATCAGGAGGAGGTGATCAGCGGCTACACCATCACAGTTTTCAACGCTGCGTTCGCCGAAGTCGGCAAAATCGAGGACAGCATCGAGCTGGTCGGCAACGAAACCCGTGTAGCTCAGGTGCAGATCGGCTCGCTCGTCACCCAGAAGTTCTTCAACTACGACAATAGCTACGAGCTGATGATCTGCATCGCCTGCAACACATCGGACTACGTGAACACCTACCGCACAAAGGTTTACTCCATCGGCAACAACACCGCCGTAGCTGAGTTCCCCGGCTACTACGTGTCGGCCGTCAACACAGCCACTGACGCCTGGAGCGAGAAGTTCTGGATTACCTTCATAACCGAGGCAGAGACCCAGACCCCCGAAATCAACGGAGTCATCAATGTGATGGATAATGTGTTCACCACCTACAAGTCAGCCGGTTACAGCGGTCAGGGCGATCCCGTGCTTGTCACCCGCATCCCCGCCATTCTGCTTCCCGGCGAACACTCCGTGCCCTTCCTGAGCACCGCCTACGAGGGTAAGCCCTACTTCGCCACCGCCAACATGAAATACTGCTGGTACGAAGATCCCTATGACTACAACAACGAGAACCCCACTCCCGGCAACGAGCTGCAGGTGGCTATCTACACGACTGCCTCCTCCTGGTCCTCCGACGTTGAGCTTTACAGCACAACAACCGTTCCCTCGAACACCACCTCCGACAACATCTATTTCCTCTATGCCGGTGCGTTCTCCTATAACGACGACCTCTCGTTTGGCCGTTACACCACCGACGGCACCCCCTCGGTGATCGTAACAACCGAATACTACCAGAGCGCCCATGACAGCTACTATTACGACTACGATGTGTATTCCACAGCTCCTCAGGGCGAAACCGCTGCCGGCGTGAAGAAAGTAAACCTCGGCAAAGGTGTTTCCGGCGGCTACTTCATGAACGACATCGCCGGCTTTGATCCCCAGGTGATGTACGTCAATTCCACCGCCTCGGGCGACGTTGAGTTCACCTTCGTCAGCCTCATCAGCGGTCTTACCGAGGTCACCCTCCCTTACTACCTCGGCAACAACCTGTTCGTAACCGCCTCCACCGACCGTATCCCCTCGAACGACGGCTACATGTTTGTAGTTCCCCAGACCCAGGGTGCTTCGCAGGAGAACGGCGACATCTACACCGCTGTCGCATACGTCACCACCGACGGAGCCATCGACCATGTAGACTACCTCAATCTCGGCAAGGATGTCGACCTCGCTCAGGTCTACTCCGCTCCCGATGCCTTCAACCCCTACATCTTCAACCTCGACTCCAACATCGAATACATGGTGCTCGTAAAGCGCCGCAACAGCCCCACCGATGCCGGCAACCACGAGGAACTGATGATTGTTTCCTCCGACACCTCCGCCGCTCCGCTGCTGCAGCTCACCCCCGACGATGAACTGGGTGCGCTGGTAAACATCGCCCTGCTGAATGTCGGCACCGACAATGCCCGTATGGTAGTAATCTACGACAAGGACTACAAATACACCACCGTAGAATACAAGCTCCCCCTCAATCTCTACGAGAACGGCGACGGCTCCATCGAGAACCCCTACGTCATCACCACCGTGGGCGGCCTTGAAATGATCAAGGAACATCCCAATGCCCACTACGTGCTCGGCAACGACATCGACTGCTCCGGCTACACCATCGACCGCGCCAACAACTTCTCGTTCGGCGGTACTCTCGACGGCCAGGGTCATGTAGTCAAGAACCTCTCCGTCACCGGCTACGGCCTCATCCCGACCCTCGTCGGCGGCAGCGAACCCTCTGAGGATTACATTGCCACTGTCCGCAACATCAACTTCGTGAACCCCGTGTTCAATACCACAAAGGATGCTCAGGGTCTTGTTGTAGGTTACATGACCTGCGGCACTCTCGATAATGTCCATGTCTACGGCGGTCAGGTTACCTCCGAAGGTGATGTCGCCGGTCTCGTCGGCAAGGCTGCCCTCTACTCCTCGATCCAGCAGTGCTCGTTCCAGGGTTCCATCAGCTCCCCCGAGAACTCCGCAGCCGGTATCGTCAGCAACGTGATGACCTCCTCGACCGTCAAGGCCTGCGCCTTCAAGGGCAGCATCAACGGCGGCATGACAGTCGGTGGTATCGTCGGAACTCTCAACAACAACGCCGGTGAACTCCTCGACTGCCACGTCAACGCCGACATCACCGGCCAGAACACCGTCGGCGGCATCGCCGGCGAAAGCAACCGCACACTCATCGCCAACTGCCACGTCGAAGGCACCCTGACTGCCACTGAAGCTCCCCGCTGGGGCGGCGGTCCGAAGGTCGGCGGTATCGCCGGTTCGCTTGCTCCCGATTACTCGAGCATGTCTGGCGGCGAAGGGGAAGAGGGTACCGAGCCCACTGAACCCGCAGCCGTCATCAAGAACTGCTACGTGAACCTCACCTCCATGACCTACACCGGCGAACCCTCCGAGGAATATTACGCCGGACAGAACGACACCATGCACCGCATCGTCGGCTTCACCGGCGCCAACGCCGAACCTGAAGTCATCGACTACGACGAAGACTGGAATCCCGTCTACGGCGAACCGATGGGTCCCGACGCCGGTCTGGTAAACAACTATGCCGTTGAGACTCTCGCCAAGGTTTCCGAAGGCGTTGAAGCCGCCGGTAACACCACCGAAGGCCAGTCGATTGCTGCCGATGAAGTCAACTTCGGCTTCCTCATGGAGCAGGGCTGGCTCTACGGTTACGACGTCGAGAATCCCTGGTCCTTCACCGGCGATTCCTCGAAACCCTCGCTGTTCTTCGAAGGCGGCATCGTGATGGTTACCCCCTCCGAGGCTGAAATCGCTGTCGGCGAAACTGTTGTTGTTGAACTTACGCTCGTAGGTGAAACTCTCACCGAAGATATGCTCGAAGGCTTCATCATGGAAGTCGCTGACGAGTCCGTCCTCGAAATCGGCGACATGGGCATGACCGAAAACGCCATCACCGTTGCCTTCAAGGGCCTCAAGGCCGGTTCCTCCAAGGTAACCCTCGGCATCAACGGCAAGTCAGCCGAAGCCATGATTACCGTCAAGGAAAATTCCGGTATCGAAGACGTCGTAGCTCCCGAGGGCGATGCTCTGAAGATCACCTTCGACGGCCGCACCGCCTCCGCACCTGCCGCCGTGCTGAACGTCTACAGCATCTCCGGTGCGCTGCTCATCACCGCTAATGAAACCGCAGACCTCAGCAACCTCGCTGCCGGCGTCTACGTGATCACCGCCCAGTCCGCTACCGCGAAATCAACCCTCAAAGTCTCGCTCCGCTAATCCCGGTCTGCCGATCCGCAGCCCGCGCAACTCCGCGAGCTAATTCCCTGATCTTCGAGCTAATTCCCTGATATATAAAAGGCGTGCCCCATCCCCGGAGCACGCCCTTTTTAACAAATTTTAATATATGCGATGTGCGTATTATGTTAATGTTGCATTATCTTTGCAAAAAGATTTATAACCAAATACGAACTATCATGAACAGAAAGTTTACAGCAGTGATGACGTTGCTCCTGACAATTCTGGCCTTTGGCCTGTCGGGATGCAGTGATTCCGAGAACGAGAATGGGAAGGATGACAAGATATGGGATATAGTCCCTATTACAATAAAAGTCGATGTTCAGGATGATAACGGCGTCAGCCTGCTCCAGCCCGATGCTTCAGGCTGCATTGTCGGGGAGAACATGGAGGTCGAATACAATGGGGAGGTATATCCCGTGATCTGGAATTATAACGAGCAGCAGCCCGGCTCGCGTGCGATCCTTGCCGTTTTTGTGGGTCTGATATATGGTGAGGATTCGGCGTGGAATCCCGATAAAGGCCACTGGGAAAAGACCGGTGAATATATGCTGTTTTTAGGCACCTTACCTCGCGACGCAAGTTATGAGCGGACACTTCTGCTGCGCTACAACGGTCAGGAGCATACCATCGTGGTGAAAAATTCCTTCAAATGGAAAAACAATGAGCCGGACATTGAAACCCTCATCACCTGCGACGGTCAGGAAGCCGACGGTGCTCGTATCGTAATCCGAAAATAACCGAAGCAGCTAATCCCCGTCCCGGCATACCGATATACTGACATTCAGGCATACCGACATTAAGCAACATCGCCAACCACACTGGGTGATTGGCGATGTTGCTGTCTTGAAGGGTAGCAGTAGGATTACCGGGCCATAAACGCCTCGACGTCGTCGGGGTGGTAGGGGATGCGGTCCTTGCCGAGGAAGCGGCAGCCGTCGGGGGTGATCAGCACGTCGTCCTCGATGCGGATGCCGCCGAAATCTTTGTATTTCTCGAGTATGTCGAAGTTCAGGAATTCGGCGCAGTGTCCCGAGGCTTTCCAGGAGTCGATGAGGTCGGGGATGAAGTAGATGCCCGGCTCGTCAGTGACCACGAATCCTTCCTCAAGGCGGCGTCCCATGCGCAGGCAGTTGGTGCCGAACTGGTCGAGGATGGGGCGCGTTTCGTCGTCGAAGCCGACGTAAATCTGTCCGAGCCCCTCCATGTCGTGGACGTCCATACCCATCATGTGGCCGAGGCCGTGGGGCAGGAACATGGCGTGGGCACCGGCGCGGACCGCCTCTTCGGTGTCGCCGCGCATCAGCCCGAGTTCTTTCAGGCGGTCAGTCATCAGCCGGCATACGTCGAAATGCACATCCATGTATTTCACTCCGGGACGGGCCACTTTCAGCACATGGTCGTGGCACTCCTCGACGATGCTGTATATTTCAAGCTGACGCGGGGTGAAGCGGCCGCTGACGGGGAATGTGCGGGTGTTGTCGCTGCAGTAGCAGTTCATGTTCTCGGCGCCGGCGTCGCAGAGCGCCAAGCGTCCCTCCTCGAGCAGCGCCATCGAGGGGTTGCCGTGCATGATTTCGCCGTGCTGCGAGAAGATGGTGGCGAAGCTCACCTGCAGGCCCAGACTGTGGGCGATGCCGTCGACCTGACCGCCGATGTACTTCTCGGTCACACCGGGACGGGTGAGGCGCATAGCCGTGGTGTGCATCTGATATCCGATACCGCAGGCCTCCTCGATTTCGGCAATCTCCAGCGGACTCTTGGTGGAACGCATCTTCACCACGGCCTTGATCAGCGGCAGCGAAGCGGCTTCGCGCTGCTGCGAGGGGTGGATGCCGAGAAGATCCATTATCTGAATCTGGGTGTCGAAGCGATAGGGGGGAAGGAAATGAATGGTCTGCCCCTTGCCACGGGCAGCGTCGGTCAGCTCCCGGAGCATCTTCATCGGCGCGTGGTTGGCCACGCCGCATTGCGCCGCCATGTCGGCCACACTGTCAACAGAGCCGTACCATACGATATCCTCGATGTCTATGTCATTGCCTATCAGCCATTCCCGGTCGTTGTCAACGTCGATAACGCCGACCAGACCGTCGCGCACCGGACCGAAGTAATAGAGAAACGAAGAGTCCTGGCGGAAGGGATAGTAACCGTTGTTGGGATAGTTGTTCGGCGCTTCATTGTTGCCGAACAGCACAATCAGGCCGCTGCCCATGAGCTTCTTGAGCTCGGCACGGCGGTTTACATAGACATCTTTGCTGAACATTGCTATATCTTTGATGTGTTGTTTACAGTTTTGTCGGGAGGCAAGCATCTGCTGTTCCCGAGACATTCAGATGCAAAGATACCTCATTTTTCGGCACTATCCAACTCCCGGTGAAAAAAATGTGTGTTGTTTTCAGTATGCTTTTCATCGTTATTCCATGGTTTACTGAACAAAAAAATCCGTTTTTAGCCGAAACAGTGTCCTGATTGAATAAAATTCGCTATATTTACGGTCAAAATCACGGAAATCCATGATTGACGGGCGTGTGAAAGCTTGCTAACTTTGCATTTGAATCGATAAGTGCGAAGCACCTGAATGGAAAAAGTAAGCATTATGAGCGAAGAGAATATATTTTCGAAGATGACGGTTGCCATAGTCGATGACCATGACCTGATCCGGATGGGGTTCAAATCCATCCTGACCAGCAACGGGTTCGTATATGTCGACCAGTTCAAAGACGCCACGGATTTTATTGCCCGTCTGGATTCGGGCAAGTCTTATGACTTCTACATCATTGATCTGGAACTGCCCGATATTGACGGATTCGTGCTTATCGAGATGATAAGAGCCCGTAATCCTGTAGCTCACATAATAGTCAGCACCATTCACGATGAAATCTGGACACTTCGCAAGATTCTCGCCCGCGACGTAAATGCCGTTATATATAAATCGGACGATATCAACGAGATTATTATAGCCATGAAGGAGATACTTGATGGCCGTAATTATTATTGCGAGAGTGTGCTGAAGGCTATGGATATGGCCCGGGATTCTGCCGTGCATCCTTCGCAGCGGGAGCTGGAAGTGCTGTATCAGATTGCCAAGGGGAAGACAACCAAGGAGATTGCTGCCGCGATGTTCGTGACCGACAACACCGTCGAGTCCCACCGTAAATCGTTGTTCACCAAACTCGGAGCTGTGAATGTGGCTGACCTTATTGTCAAAGCCATCGATAAAGGTTATCTCAAAACGAGCGGCATGATGCGCTAATCCGGCATGCATCTGTTCAACAATATCAATCATTCATTCACCAATATGAAACGTTTCTTACCTATCATGCTTGTCCTTGCCATGGGCACCGGACAGGCGTATGCCATGGAAAACGTTCTTTTCAATGAGTCCTTCGCCAATGTCGAAGGCTCGGAAGAGGGCACCACTGTACTTGACCAATCGCAGCTCGACAATCCAGCGGGATGGACATTCTCCGAGGCCTACGGCGGTCCCGGATATCTGATAATTAAAAAAGGCGGCTCGGTCACCGTTCCTGCCGTTGCGGAACTGGCCGACAATGCCTGCATCTATTTCAGCGTGGGACCTTGGTTCGCTCCCGAAAGCATACCGGATGACGATGATATATATAAGCCTCAGACCCTGTCCATCACAAACGGCACGCTGAGCACCACGACCCTGGAACTCGGCGTATCTACGGTGGGCGGAGTCCCATATATCTACGGCGGCAATGCCGAAACACGCGTCACGCTCACCGCTACATCCGATATCCGCATAGGGCAGATACAGATTTTTTACGGCTCAACCAGTACTGATAATCTGACCGGTTACTCGCATGAGAGCGGCGATTACTACAAGCCCTTCGATCTGACGCTGACCAAATACAACGGGAACGCAGGAGTGCCTGGCGATGACGGCAGCCACAACATTCTGGTCTACACGCTCGACAACTCGGAGCCGACACGCAAATCCGCCCGTTACGACGGCTCGCCTATCCGTATCAGTGCCACTACTACCGTCAAGTCGGCAACCATCCTCGGTAATGGCGCCGTCGCCCCCGACGACCCCCGTACATACACTATGGTAGGACCCGAAGAACCGCAGATTCCGGAGCATGTATACACCATCGCACTTACTCAGGCCGGCACTCTGCAGGATAAACTGAACGAACTGGATGCCGACATCATCGAGGGACTGACTGTCAGCGGTCCCATCAACGGCGCCGACCTGGCATATCTGGTCAGCGACAAGGGTATGATGGGGATGTTGGCTTATCTCGACATTTCGGATGTCACTTTCGTCTATGACGACGCAATGTATAAGTCCATAGTGACCGCACCCGAAGGGGGCATGGGGACTGTCGTCACCTCCAAGTACTATTTCAGTGCCGAAAACAGCTACGAAAGCCGCTCCACAAGCCCTACAACCGCGCTTGAGATCATCCACAGCAACAATCTGGCCTCGGCTTTCAGCGGACACAAGAAACTGACACGCCTGGTTCTGCCCAAGGTGCTGACAAGCATCGGTGCCGGTGCATGCGGCGGCGAGGTGCTCGCCATGGTGACGCTGCCGGATGGAATCACCGAGATAGGCGCATATGCTTTCGGTAGTGCGACCTCCAATATCAACCTGCCGCAGTCCATCACACACATCTACTCTGGCGCAATGCCCGGTTTCATCGGCGCTGTCGACCTCCCCAATCTGGAGTATGTGGGAGAGAGTGCCTTCGGAGGCTCAAAACTCAGCGACTTCAAGTTTTACAGTACACTGAAATATATCGGCGAAGGCGCCTTTGCCGGCTCAATGCTCGAGGAGGTCAACATTCCTACTCCCCCCGATACCATACCTGAGGACGCTTTCCGCAATTGCCCGAGATTGCGCAGTGTAACCCTCGGAAACGGCGTGCGCTACATCGGCAGCAATGCCTTCAACCAGCCCGTGACTTATGGCAAATGCCCGATGCAGGAGATCAGCATCGCTGAATCCGTCGAGGAAATAGGTTATCAGGCTTTCCCGGAGCCGATCATCAATGCACTTCCCTCGGAGGAGGGGATACGATACATCAACCGTGTGGCTGTGGCCTGTGAGCCGAACGTCACTACCGCAAACATCAAGGACGGTACCATCTCGTTGTGCGAAAGTCTCTTCGGAAATACGGCCGTGGAGTCAGCCAATCTCCCCGCATCGCTGCAGATCGTCGGTCCCCATGCTTTTCAGGGCACACAGTTGAAGGCGGTTCCGGCTATGCCCGGCGTGAAACGCATCGGCAAGGGAGCCTTCTCGTGGACTAACATTACCTCTGTTCCTGATATGCCCGGACTGGAATACATCGGTGATGAAGCTTTTCAGTATTGCTACTCGCTGGTAAGGGTTACGCTTCCCGAGTCGCTGAAATATATCGGCAGCTTCGTATTCAATAGGAGTGAGGCCCTGTGGCACATCGACTACAACGCCATAGACTGCGATGCTCCCTATGGCATCATATGCAGCCCGAATAATCCCAATACGCCGAACAACTTAGAGAAAATCAACGTCGGCGATAAGGTAAGGCGCATCCCGGCCGGTCTGTTCGCCAACAGCACCATCATCAAGAGCGTTGTCCTGCCGCAGTCAGTCGAGATAATAGATCCGAATGCCTTCATGTACAATACGGCCCTGACCGACATTGTTCTCTCCGACAATATCGCCGAAATCCCCGCCGACGCTTTCTCGGACTGCAGCTCGTTGCGGAATGTTCATTGGCCTTTGAACCTCAAATCCATAGGCTCCAATGCGTTCTATAAGTGCTCGGCGCTGACCGTGATATCGCTTCCCGAGGGTGTCACAACTCTTGGTGACTACGCATTCTCCTACTGCTCGAACGTCCACACCGTTTATCTGGCATCGACCCTTACGGAGTTCGGCGAAAGCGCTATTGTCCCCGATAACGCCAATCTGGAGTCAATGACAATCACCTCCACGGCCCTTGTCCCTCCGTCCTACGAATGGCCCGTATACTATATGGCGCCGGCCGTTGTGAAGGTTCCCGCCGATGCACTCGAAGCCTACAGGAACAGTCCCAACTGGAACAACGCCAAGTTTACCCTGACCACCATTGAGGAGATTGAAGCCAGCACAGAGGAGAGCAACACCACCTTCGCCGATGGCGTCAATGATGAGACAGACCTTGGTGACACCGTTGTCGGCGATGTCTATGTTACCGTAGGGGAGGAGGACGGCTACGACGAGAGCGATGGCAGCATCGTGCTCAACTCCACCATGTCCGACGAGCATGCCGAGGCTATCGGCGGTATGGCTCCCGGCCTCACCGACCTCTCCAACCGATTCAATGGCTTAGTTGTAATGGTTCCCGCAGGCTACGGAACTGTCACCATCGACTGCCGGACAATCGGGTCGCGCAGACTCTCCGTAAAAATCGGCGAGAGTGAACCGACAAGCTACGTGAAAAGCGACAAGGGGACAATCGATGTTGACTATGATGTCGCTGAAGACACATACGTTTATGTCTATGCCTCCGATGATGAGACTCAGGAGCCTGAATCGGCCCGTGAAAAGGTCGCTGCAGCCGACAACTGCGTCAAGATCTATGCTATCGGCGTAACCCCCAAGGGGTCAGGCATCGTTGACATCACGACTGATGAGGCTGAGGAAGCGACCGTCATCGGCTACTACACCATCGACGGCAAGCGCGTTGCCGCTCCTACCGCCCCCGGCCTGTACATCATACGCTACTCCGACGGCACTACCGCCAAGGTAATCTTCTGATTCTCCCGCCCCTGTTTTGCTCCTAAATAACCTCTGATATAGAAATTTGGCTACGTTGTGATGCATATTCACGACGTAGTCAAATTAAACAGATTACTAAATTCCTTAAATCATGAGTACCAAAAACAAGCGTAATCAAGGTGAGACCACCATGGATTACAATCAGATCAACACTCAGGACAACCGCAATCAGAAAGCCGAGCAACTTCTCCTGGACTGCTGGGAGGTTGTGGGCTACACCGGTCAAGGTTCCGAGCCATACCCCCGCACGGCCGACGAGACCCGGCGAATGGAGGATCTCATCAATCAGGCACACGCAGCCATAGAAGATCATTCGGATATGGAACTTGTCGGTGCCATCGCCGAAACCCAGGACATCGTGGAGTGGTCTAAGAAACGCCACTGGACCTTCGCATGGTGGATAGTCATCTGTGTCGCAATCATGGGATTCTATTATTTCTGGTCGACCGACGGCAAGGAGGAGGATATACAGACTACCGCCGCGCTGACAGATGCAGAAGTGCAGACCCGGCTCGACGACCGAATCAACACCGCCAAATTAAACCTCGAATACTACAAGACAGAATTGGCAAATGATACCATCTCCGACGAGAAACGCGCCACTTATGAGAAGTATCTTGCCAACGAAGAGGTGCATCTCGACGAACTCAACGGCTACACAGTTGAAAGTTTCCGCCAGTATCTTGTAGAGAGGGCTGAAAAGAGTGCCGACAATCAATGGTGGTCCGGCGCATGGTGCTTCATCTGGATTGTGCTTTACATTCTGGCATGCCGTCCGCGCGGCTACATGATCACCAAACGCCGTGTCGAGACAGCTGTTGCTTCCGGAGCAAAGAAAGTGCTCTTCGGTATCGCCGGAATCCTGGTCGGCACAGCCGCAGCCATGCAGGTAACCACCTACGTCACAAAATGGAGCGACGGAACCACCACCCGCGAGGACGACAGCATGCTCGTAACCTTTACCAAGTTTGGCTTCATTGCAGCCGCCGTACTGCTGGTGCTGTGGGTAGCCCGGATAGTGATTGTCATATCAACCATCATCGCCCTCCTGCGCAATTACGACTGGAAGATGCTCCTCACCAACCCCAAGCAACTCCTCCACGACCTGAAATAATCCCCCATCCACGACCTGCCCCCCCCTCCTACGACCTGAAATCCCCTCCCTCATCCTATCCAATATCGCTGCCTCTGCTAATCAATATTGGTGTCTCTGCTTTGGTGCCTCTGATTATCCTATCTTGACGCCTCGGATTATAGTGTCACCAGTTGTTTTCGGCATCCCGGCCCCGGGATGCCGTTTTTTCAATCCCCAGTAGCCCAGACTGTTAAAAATGTTTGGGCTCATTATCAATCATAATTCAGCGCAAAGGCATTCTGATAAGAAATAGCAGAACGATTATCCTTGTTTTCTATCCAGCCTTTTTCAAGATGACTTGCCTGAGAAATTTCTCCGGCATTCATTTCTGCAAAGTATCTGCACACTTTCTCAATGGTGGACATTTCAGACTCATTGAGTACATTCTCTTTATTCTCAATAGCCTCCAACCGGATACCGCTTTGACCACTTGGATAAACGAATTCTTCCATATCAATTCCTGCAAGGGAACTGTATAATGTCCCCCATTGTTCGGGAACAGGGCCGAATGGCAATGCCTTATATGTAAGGCCGGTTATGCCATATCCGTGTTTCTTGTAATGAATGAAATCAGAATAGAACAGAAGCTTATTCATTTTGGTGACAAAAGTCGGACCCATATTGGAGATAATTAATTGCACGATATTTACAATTTTAGCTATGTCGATTGAGCGGAACCCAGTATATTCCGACGGCTGTCCGATTGGTTTGTAATCATCGGCAACAGCTTCTACATTCTTTTTGATCCGTAAATACTCCTGTTCGCTCATTTCAGACTTTGATGCTTCGATAAACGAAAGAAAAACATCTTTCTCACGTGCAGCGATTAGAGCCCTGGCATTGGATATGCTTGGCACCTCGCTGTCTTCATACATACGGTACTGGTTAATGCCGAAACCCAGAATCTGCGACATTTTCGCAGCCGAAAATCCATAGTGTTTTCTTAAACTTGCAATTTCATCGGGGAATGGAATTGAATGTTTGGCACGGTACTGGTTGTAAACTTGAAAGATATTAGCCTCATCCATTTCAGTCGTAGTCCATGTGTCACCGGCAGCGTCGATGATACCTGTATGGATGTAAGTGAATTCTTCCTTACGAAATGTTGCGGTTCTTATCTCCTGGAAGAGCTTTTCACCGGGAGCTAATGTATTATTTGCCATAGTCTTAATCTTTAAAAGGGTATGACATGGGATGTTCAGCCTTATGAAAGGAGATGCATATAGTATGTGAATTGGGCTGTCCCATGGAAATCTTGATATATACTTCATTACCCTTGACATCTTTGCCGAATGCCCACATTTCACCTTGATTGTTAAGTACATCTACAATCGGTCCTTCAGAGTAATCGTAGCAGTCAAGCTTCATGATGACATCCAACCTTTGCATTGGAGTAATATCCAATTCAAGCAGGCTATTCTGGTTCTTGCCTCTATCATCACGGAAGCGAATGCCAAAGATTTTGACTTTAAGACTGAAATCCTCTAAGAATTTCTCGACTTGTTCCTGTGTAATCATGTTGCAAAGATAGCAATATTCTTTTGAAAATACAACTTTATCGTTGTATTTGTTCTGCAAAATCTAAATAATTAACTTATCAGGTAAATACAGACTATCTCCATTACATACAAAAATATACGAAGATGTTACGAAGGCATTATACGTACTCTCTGTTTGATATAAGTTGTATCGCTGGATGTCTTATGCGACTCATATTCGCAGGTTACGGGAGCGGCCAACTCAAAGAAATGGATAATCTCGCTGATGGTCTCGCCGCTCAGGATCATACGGAATGTTTTGTTCTTCAGTTCCGGAGCAATGTCGAATTCGACATCATATATTTGCTGCAGTCTGTTGCAGATATTCACAAGCGACTCATCCTCAAAAATCAATATGCCGTTTCTCCAGCAGCAATATTTTGTTGTGTCGATATTGGCGTTTATCACAGGTTTACCGTCAGTTATCGCCAGATGTTCTTTCGGTTTCAACTGCAGCGATTGCGCGCCCACTTCTACATTTACCCGTCCATTTACCAACGTTACGGAGGCTGCCGGGTCGTAGGCATTGACATTGAATTCCGTACCCGTGGCGGTAACGGTAACATACGGGGTATGTACGTTAAACGGATGTTCGGCATCTGATTTTACCTCGAAGTATGCTTCGCCGTGCAGAAAAACGTCTCGCGAACTGCCATTCATCAATGGACTGTATGTCAGCGAACTATTGGCGTTCATCCACACTGAAGAACCATCGGGGAGCTTCGTTGTGCCGAGGCTTCCGAATGTGGTTGTAATCGTTATGTCATCCGGGGGTGTAGCTTCCGTTGTCCGAAAAGTCAGAAATCCAATAATTGCAATAAGGGGCAACAAGGCAACAGCTGCGATACGCGACCAAAAGACTAAGAATCTCTTGAAAAAAGATAGTTTATTCGATGTAATGCCGGTTTTAAGAAGAACTTTCCGTTCAGCAGCGCCAGTATTTACATCATTAATATCTATAGCAGGGTTCAGGACCGCCCATAAATCCTGCTGCCGATGAAAATATTGTTTGTTTTCATCGCTCAACGTAATCCAGCGGAATAATTCTTCAATCTCCTGCGATGAAGCGTTACCCATCAGATATCGGCTGATTATTAAATCAATCTTATTATCCTTGTCACAATCCATCTCGTTCTCTTATAATAGGTGCAGAAACATTAAAATCAAATATATAATGGAATTATTATATTCCTTAAGATTCCGTTGAAGGAACTTTATGGTTTTGCTGACACGAGCCTCCACTGTTCTGACTGAAATATTCAGTTTCTGAGCAATTTCGGCATATTTCAAATGATGCGTTCTTGATAGCGTATATGTTTCCAGAACTTCGGGATTAAGTTGCGAAAGCAGTTTCTCAACAGTTTCATTCAACTCGGAGTAAAGGACATGTTCGTCAGCAGGCAGTTCCATGATCATTTCATGGTACATATCCTGATATAGAGTCTTTACCTTCCGATGCCGGATTTCATCCAGTGCAAGATGCTGGACTAAAGAGATAAGATACGTTTTAAGAGAGGTGCGTATCTCAAGAATTTTTCTGTTTGACCAGATCTTTATGAACGCTTCCTGAACAATGTCTTCGCAGGTTTCCTTATCGATGATGAAACGCGACGCGAAAAGCACAAGGTCAGGATAATATTTACGAAAAATTTGTATAAAAGCCTCGTGGCTGTCCAACTTCAGGGCAGCCAGTAAAAGGAGCTCGTTTTCAAATTTTTCGTTTGCCATTGTGTTTTAAATTGCTGCAAAGTTATGTATTATAATCCTATAATACAAGCACTTCTGACAAAAGTTTTATGATTTGAGTTTTTTAGGGTTTTGCGATGTGGATTTTCTTTTCTGAGTCGCTCTTTAGATATACAGAGAAAAAATATCTCATAAATTAACCTAAATCGAAGTTAAAAATACCAATCATATTTTAAAATGATGAAAAAACCAAACGTTCATTCTCTGCGTAGCCAATGGCATCTTGCGTTCAGAGCGGTGCTCTTTATGCTGATGTTCGGCGTCGGGCTATATGCTCACGCATCCGAATCCAAGGTTTCTATTGATGTCAATGGGGTTGCCTTGGAAAATGTTCTGAAGTCGATAGAACAACAGACAACGTACAGATTCATTTATAGTAAGGAAACTATAGATGTAAATGTGCCCGTTACTCTCAAGGTCAAAGGCGAAGCACTGACTACAGTCCTTGATAAACTCTTCGCCAAATTAGACATCAGCTATGCTTTCGATAAAAAGCAGATTATACTGAATAAAAAATCGGCCTCTCAGTCTCTCCCTTTAAATCAACAGGTTTCTAAAGGTAATAAAATAAAGGTAGTCGGAACGGTAACCGACAGCAAAGGAGAGCCGCTGATTGGCGCCTCGGTCACAGTAGAGGGAGAGCCAATCGGTGTGACAACAGATGTCGACGGCAATTATGAAATTAATGTCCCCCAGGGCAGCCGGCTTATGTTTTCGTATATCGGATATAAGTCGGAGAAAAAGAAGATCGATAAAGCCGGCAAAGTCGACATTACTATGTCGGAAGATACCCAGCTTCTTAGCGAAGTAGTCGTAATCGGTTACGGCACAATGGATAAGAAAGAACTCACATCTGCAATCAGCCATGTGAGTGAAAAAGACTTCCTTACCATCAGCTCCTCCGATCCGACGATGCTTATTCAAGGCAAGGTCCCCGGAGTGTCGATAACGAATATCGCGGCCGGCGACCCCAATAATGCCGCGAGCGTCCAGATCCGAGGCGTATCGTCGCGTTCGGCCGGTCTTGGCCCTCTCATCGTCATAGACGGTGTGCCGGGCGGTAGCCTCTCCAATGTGAACGCCAACGACATAGCATCGTTCGACATACTTAAGGACGGTGCCGCATCGGCAATCTACGGTACACGCGGCTCGAACGGCGTCATTCTCGTGACCACCAAGAAAGGTGCGAAGGACGGTACGTACAACGTTACGTATTCCGGTAGCGTGGCATGGGATAAGATCATCGACGAACTCGATTTCATGGATGCCGAAGACTATCGCAACATCCGACTGGGCTGGGGCGATAACGGCATAGACCTTGGCGGTAATTACGACTGGTTCAAAGGCGTGAGCCGAACCGGTTTTACTCAAAAGCATACCCTGAGTATTTCAGGAGGTACCGAGCGTGCGAATTTCAGAGTTAGTGCCGACTACCGCAAGTCGAACGGTGTGGACCTGCGATCGAGCCGTGAGGAATATGGCGCCCGTGCCACGATGGACCTGAAGTCGAAAGGCGATTTGTTCAATTTCAATATAAATGTAGCACCCCGCGTCATTTACCAGAATTTTGCGGACTGGAATGTGTTCACCTATGCCAAGCAGGCAAACCCTACGACTCCGCTGATGGATCCCGAGAATCCGCAGCTTTACTACAACTTTAAGGGGCAGGTATGCCCCTCGAATCCCGTGGAATCGCTGAAACTCGAAAAGAATCAGGGCGACACGAAGCTCCTTGACATGGACGCAACGGCCAAAATCAATCTGCTCCCCTTGTTGTGGAACTCCGACAGGGACTGTCCCTTTACCCTCAACAGTAACGTGACATTCGCCGACCATCAGTACGACAACAACAATTCGTGGTTCCGCCCGTCGACCAGCACAATCGCCATCAACAATGGCCGCGAGGGTGAAGCAAGCCGCGAGTACTACAAAAACCGTCAGTACATTCTGGAATGGTTGCTCAATTTTGGCGCTAAGTTCGGAAAGAACAATGCCAAACTGATGATGGGCTATTCATACCAATATTCGCAGTACACGCGTCTGTTCGCAGAAAACAAGGATTTCCCCAACGATGGTCTTGGGGCGGACAATCTCGGCTCAGGTTCCTTTGCCAAGGACGAAGGCGAGGTCGGAATATCAAGCTACAAGAGCGACAGCAAGCTCATCTCTTTCTTCGGCCGTGTTAGCTATGACTACGACGGCAAATATCTTATGACTGCATCCTTACGACATGAGGGTTCCTCCAAGTTCGGACCCAACAACAAGTGGGGTAACTTCCCTGCCGTATCGGTAGGATGGCGCATCAGTCAGGAATCCTTCATGGAAGACGCCAAGAGCTGGATGAACGATCTCAAGATACGTGCCGACTATGGTGAGACCGGCAACCAGGATTTTGACGATTACCTGTCGGTAGCCGCAATGAGAGGTTTTGGTTATTATAGTTTCGGAGGCAAGTATTTTCAGGTATGGGGCCCGGCAAACAACGTCAACCGGAACCTCAAGTGGGAAAAGGCTAAGAACTGGAACGTCGGAATCGATTTCTCGTTGTTCAACAACCGCTTCTACGGCTCCCTGAACTATTTCAACCGCCGCACCGAAGACCTGCTGGGCTACTACAAGGTCTCCATTCCCCCTTACCTGTTCGACGAGACGTTCGTCAATGTCGGTACAATGAAAAACTACGGCTTTGAGTTCGACCTGAACCTGAATGTCGTCAACACCCGTGACTTTGACTATGGTTTCAACGTAATAGGTTCGACGATATCGAACAAGTTCGTTGACTTCAGTAATTCCGACTATGTCGGCAAGGACTACTACACACTGTGCAGTACCGAAGCTCCCTGGCCCAATTATAATCTCCAGCGTATCGAGAAAGGGGAATCCATCGGTAACTTCTATATGTGGAAATACGTGGGAATCAGTTCCGACGGCGAGTGGCTCATCGAAGACAAGAACGGCAACGTGATAAAGGCCGCACAGGGCAGCGAGGACGACCGCAAGAAAGTAGGCAACGGATTGCCTAAGTTCACGATGTCCACCACCCATAATTTCCGTTATAAGAATTTCGACCTGAGCCTGTTCTTCCGCGGAGCCTTCGGGTTCGACATCTTCAATATCCACGACTTCTACTACGGCACGAGGAAATTCAACGGAAACGTACTCAAAAAGGCGTATAGCAAGAACTTCGCCATAAGCCCGAAATCAAGCCACGCCGTCACGGACTACTTCCTGGAGCGCGGCGACTACTTCAAGCTCGACATGCTCACTCTGGGATACACACTCAACCTGCAGAAAGCCCGCTTCATAAATAAAATCAGGGTTTACGGCACCGTCCATAACGTGTTCACACTGACGAAATTCTCGGGAGTGGATCCGTCGACATACCAGGTTAACGGACTGACGCCGGGTGCCACAGGCAGCAGGACGTACTTCCCCTCCACACGCCAGTTTATGTTTGGCGTACAAGTTGATTTCTGACAAATCGAATCATTATCATGAACCGCAATATAATAATACGATCATTGGCAGTACTGGCACTTACCGTGTCGGCAGGCTGCACCAATCTTGACGAAACGTTGTACAGTAGCGTGGCCTCGGACAACTACTACAATACCAAAGGTGATGTGGAGAGGGCAGTCGGACGCCCCTTCGAACATGCCTTTGCCACCATACAGGAACGCCAGGTTCTTCAGGAACTCACGGCAGACCAGCTCATAACTCCTGTCCGCGACGGGTGGTGGGACGATGGTGGCCGGTGGCGCAGATACCACTACCACACCTGGAATCTCGAAGACAGCCCGCAAATCCTGTACCTCTGGAACGGTCAGTATCAGGGAATCGGACAATGCAACTGGGTGATCGAGGACCTGGAGTCGCTCGACCCCGCAAAATTCGGATATACGGAATCCGAATTCAACGACATGAAGTCCCAGTGCTGTACTCTCAGGGCTATGTTCTACCTGACCTTGCTCGATGCATTCCGGAATTGCCCTCTCGTCGTAAGTTTCTATGACCAGAGCAAGAACACCAAAACCCAGGTTGAGCCGAAAGTGCTGTTTGAATTCATCGAAAACGAACTCAAGGAGTGCATCAAGCTGCTCGGACGCAAGGAAACTCTCGGCTCGCAGGCTACGGTCCAGGGAAAGTGGACTCAGGCTGCCGCTGCCGCGCTGCTGGTGCGTCTGTATCTCAATGCGGAAGTCTATGTCGGAGAAGACCGCTACGATGACTGTGCCCGCATATGTCAGGAAATACTTGACGGAGTGTATGGCCCCTACGAGGTGGCAGACCGTTGGGACGCTGCGTTTGACTGGGACAATAACAACTGCGACGAAGTGATTTTCGGTTATCCGGCAAGTTCGGGTTATTCATTCTGGCACTATTCCGGCGAAGTCTACTGGTATGCAGTCCCGTCGCAGGCCAGATACTATCTCAAGGATGCCAAATGCAAGGCCGGCGAACACAATGTGAAATATGCAGCTTCGCCGAGTTATGACCTCGATGGCACTCTCTATGATTACAAGCTTGGCATGCCTGTTCAGAATTTCCGCAAGTATCCCGGCGATGAACGCATGAAACTGTACCGCAATCTCGGGAACAGCAAACGCGAGGGAATGTTCCTTTTCGGCTATCTTGAATATGTCGACGATAATGGCAAGAAAGCCCGCGTGCGCGCTCCGGAGCGCCCCTACGACCTGTACATTCGCGATGCGGTCGGCAATTTCCAGGACATGGCTCCCGATGTGTGGCCCACAGGGCAGTCGAGCAAGCTCTCGAACGGCGATCACAACTCGGGATGGCATTTCGTAAAATATCCCATGTACACCGACGATGACGAGCATCAGCTCGAAAGCGACTATACCGAGATACGCCTTCCGGAAATCATTTACTCGCTTGCCGAATGTAAGCTGAGGAGAGGTGATGCCACGGGAGCCGCAAAACTTCTCAACAGCGTGCGTCGCCGTAACTATCCTGCCGAGAATCTCGGCGAGGTCCTCTATGCGCCCGAAGGCAAGGCAAAGCTCGACCTCGATGAGATGCTTGCCGAATGGGGACGTGAATTCTTTGCCGAGGCACGCCGTCGCACCGATCTGATCCGTTTCGGCAAGTTCTCGACCGGCTCATGGTGGGACAAGACACCTGATGCCGACCGCCACACCGAGATTTTCCCGCTCGTGCGCGATGTACTTGATACCAATCCTGATTTAAAGCAGAATCCGGGTTATCCCAACTAAGGAAAAATGCCGATAATCAATCGCTAATTTCAAAAGAATCAACATGAATAAATTCAAACATATCCTGTCGACGTGCGCCGCGCTGATTCTGGCTGCCGGTTTTTCCGCATGTGACAGTGAAAAGGACCTTGTCATTTACGATCAGGACCTGCCGATAATGTCGGAGACACTATACATGGTAGGCAACGCAGCACCGTGCGGGTGGACGCTGTCGAACCCGACGCCTTTCGTTCCGTCGGAAGAAGACCCGCTGGTGTTCATCTACGAAGGCTCTCTCGGAATGGGTGAGATCAAGCTCTGTCTGAATCCGTCGGAAGACTGGAACATCCCGTTCATACGTCCGCTCACTGCCGGCCAGACCATAGGTAAGTCGAATTATACCGACGAACCCTTTACCATGGCTCTCGATCCTGATGACAAGTGGAATGTGATAGAACCCGGTGAATACAAGCTGACCTTCAACCTGAGGAACTGGACATTCAGCACCGAATATCTCAAGGGTCCGGAACGCCCGGCCGTCGTGCCGGTACATGCCGACGCTGTCTATGTCATTGGTTCTGCCACGGCTTCGCAGTGGAACATCGGCGAAGCCATTGAGGCTGTAAAGCAGAGCGAATACATATTCGTCTTTGAAGGCTATCTCGGCGAAGGCGAGTTCAGGGCATGCACCGAGCGCGCCTGGGGCACACATATCCGCCCCGTCGACAACCATACGGAAATCAACGCAAACGGAGTAGCCGACGAGGATTTCATCTATGTCGCTACCCCGGATATAAACTGGCTTGTAACAGAGGCCGGCAAATATCGCATAACCTTCGACCTTGAACACTGGAAGATTACGGCCAAATATCTGAAAGACGGAGAAGGAGGCGGCGATGAGCCTGACCCTGACCCTGTCGACCCCATAGAGACCAACACTCTCTTCATGTTAGGCTCCTGCACCAAAGGTGTTTGGGACGGGAACGCCATGACTCCCATGCAGCAGGATGCGGCTGACCCGTATGTATTTACCTTCGAGGGCACGCTGGCCGACGGTGAGCTCAAACTCTACACCGAATCCGGCTACTACGAAGACAAACCGGCAATCCGTCCCGCCTATCCCGGCGCTGAAATCGGTAAGACTGATATTGTGGACGAGCCGTTCGTCTACGAATTGTCGCCCGACAACAAGTGGAACGTGAAAGCCGGCAAATACCTGCTCAGATTCAACCTGCGCACTCGCAAGATGAGCAGCACCTATCTCGGCGAACCCGAATATGAATGGCCGGAAGTGACGCCCGTTGTAACGGAGAATGTATATCTTCTGGGTGAAGCGACACCAAGCGGCTGGAACATCGCGAATGCCGTACGCTGCACCAGGCAGAGCGAATACATATTCGTATACGAAGGCCGACTCAATGCCGGTAGTTTCCGCGCTTCCACGATTGCCGACTGGGGAGATCACATCAGGCCCAAGACCGACAGACTCGAAGTAGGCAAAAACGGGTGCGAGTCCAATGAATTCGTCATCATAGGAACTCCTGACTACAACTGGAACGTCGTTGACGCAGGCGAATACCGGATAACGTTCGACCTGGAGACGTGGACCGTAAAATTTGAATACTTAGGAAACTAAAACTCTTCTAAACTCAACCAAGATGATAAAGAAATTCTTTATATCAAGTGCTTTAGGCTGCGTGCTTTTGGGCACGTGTGCCTGCCGGGAAGACTATTCCGACATGAGACTTCCCAACCAGCACGAACACCCGACCCTGGAAGATGTCGGCAACATACACACGTTCAAGGCTCCTCTCTACTGGAGCGTGTACGAGCGTGCTTATGAACTCGATGGCAGTGACTGGGACTCCCGCAATATCCCTCTGTCGGAATGGGAGGCTAATTTCGACTGGGTCGCAAAGGAACTGAAGCCTTATGGCTACGACATGGTATGCACCGACGGGTTCCTGCCTTTCAACTGCGACGACGGCAAGCCCTTCATGACGCGCATCGGTCAAGTTCCCTTAAAGGACCTCATCGCAGCCGCCAAGCAGCGAGGCCTGCGTGTAGGCATCTACGACAGCCCTCTGGAAGCATGGAGCGATCCGGCCACCATCATCCCCGGCACGGAGTACACCGTAGGCTCCCTGCTCTACGACGCAAGCATCGACAAGGTCGAGCATCCCAAGGCCAAGGACAAATGGCACACCTACATAGTCTTTTCTCATCCGGGTGCCAGGGAATACATCGACGAATTCTTCAGGCATTATAGCGAACTCGGAGTGGATATGATCCGTATCGACTTCCTCTCCTGGTTCGAGGACGGATACTACCGCCTTTCGGATACTCCTGTCGGCAAGGGCTACGGCCGCCAGATGTATGCCGATGCCCTCGCATACATCTGCAAGACAGCTCAGAAATATGGCATCTTCCTGTCGCTGGTTATGCCTCACCTATATAACGACGCGGAAATAGAGAGCCGCTACGGCAACATGGTACGCATCGTCAACGACACCTTCGACGGAGGCTGGGCCTTTACGTCGGGCAGGGAGCAAGGCAAGGCCTACTTGTCGTGGCCCACAAGCCAGAACCAGTTTGATGGATTCACCTACTGGAGCCGTCGTATCGCCGGCCGCGACAAAGTAATCCTCGACGGAGATTTCACCATCATGCACAGCTATGCCACGCCTGCCGAGAAACAATTCGTAGTTTCCATCCAGCTGATGGCCGGCGGCCCGATTGCCGTTACCGATCAATATTGCACCATAGGCGAAGGCGATGTGGCATATTATACCAACGAAGAAATGCTCGCGCTGAACAAGGACCGCTTCGTCGGGCATCCCCTTGACGACACCCTGATGTCGGAGGGTAGCAATATATGGTACGGTCAGATGACCAACGGCGACTACGTGGTAGGCTTCTTCAACCGCGACGAGGAAGCAAAGAGATTCAGCCTTGATCTCGCTGAGATTGGCATTGCGCAGGAAATGGCTGTCAGAGACCTCTGGCGTCATGCCGATGAAGGTCGCACATCGAAGCTCGAAGCCACTGTCGAACCTCACGGATGCAAAATCATGAGACTTTCCAAATAACCCTAATACCATTAATCAAAACTCAACAAAGCGATGAATAAAAAGCTCATCACGGCTGTGGTAGTCCTCGTAATGTCGGTGTGGGCCTCGGCACAGTCTTCTCTCATGGAGGTGGAGAACCTCTATATGGTCGGAAACAACACCGGCTGGACGGTAGCCTGGAAACTGCCCAAAATCTCGGACCACGTCTTTTATTTTGAAGGCGACCTCCCCGACAATGCGTCTTTCCGCGCAAGCGCGTGGGGACCGTTGAATGGCTCTGTCGACAATGTCTATGCCGGTCCTCAAATCCATCCCGTAGTCGATGGGGCACCTCTTGACCCGACTACCAATCCGACACAGGCCATCGACTTCAATAATATGTCTGACGGCGACAAGAACTGGTCGGTCGCCACGGGCGGCTTTTATCGCATAATCTTCAATCTTGAAGAAGCAAAAATCACAATATCAACAGATGTCAGCGAGAAACTCCCGCTGCTTGTCGATGCTGTATATGCTGTCGGAAATGCTACGCCCGGCAATTGGGAACCGAGTGGCGGCACTCCTTTTATGGCTGACGAAAATGACCCTTACATCTTCACGTATCAGACAAAGCTGAAGCAGGGAGATTTCAAACTTCCTCTGAGCAACGAAGTTGGATGGGGCGGCTTTTGGATTCACCCCGACCAGAATGTGTCTTTCGGAACCGATGGCCTGACAAATTGCCCTATTCGCGTTTATAATGGTGCCCCCGATAATTTATGGACAGTGTCGGACGAAGGCATATACAAGGTTACCATCAATCTGCAGGATATGACAATGTCTGCTGAACAGGCAGATAAAATTGTGGCAAAGGAACTTTTCTTTGTCGGAGAGATGACCAACTGGACATTCCAGCCGATGAATATGGTGGAGCCTAATGTCTTTGAATACACAATTGAAAATGCAGAAGCCGGAAAGAAGTTCCGTGCATCATTGTGTCCGGGTTGGGGTGATCATTTCCGTCCCGAAGCAGACCTAACCGAACTTGCCATCAACAATCAGGAGGGTCTTGACATTGATTTAAAGCTCAATCAGTCTGAAGACTACAACTGGGTTACCAAAGAGCCGGGTAAGTACAAAATCCGGTTTGACCTCAACAAAATGAAGGTCTCGGCCAACAACGACGACATACCGGCATCGGTTTCCGAAATTACAGCGACGGAAGATGTCACCGAAGAATACTTCACTCTTCAGGGCATGCGTGTCGAAAACGTGACTTCCGGCGGTATTTACATCCAGAAAAAAGGAACTTCCGTAAAGAAAGTTATCATCCGCTAATATTCCATCATGGGGTTGCAGGGTGCTTGACATATCCTGCAACCCTTTTTGTTTCTACATTGTCAAACAGTACATCAATATGTTGAGAAACTTTTTAACAGCAATTGTCCTTACGGTCTGGATTTCAGGATTATCGCAGGTACCGGTCTATCTTGATTATACAGCACCCATTGAAGATAGAATCGAGGATGCTTTGCGGCGAATGACGCTTGAGGAGAAAGTCTCGATGGTTCATGCCCAGTCGAAATTCTCATCGGCCGGCGTGCCCCGGCTCGGAATCCCGGAGCTGTGGTGCACCGACGGGCCTCACGGTGTTCGTCCGGAGGTTTACTGGGATGAATGGAACAGTGCCGAATGGACTAATGATTCCTGCACGGCGTTTCCGGCTCTTACATGTCTCGCCGCAACGTGGCGTCCGGAGTTAGCCCGGGAATACGGAAGAGCCATTGGTGAAGAAGCGCGATATCGCCGCAAAGACATTCTGCTCGGTCCCGGAGTGAACATGATGCGCACGCCTGTGAACGGACGCAGTTTCGAGTATATGGGCGAAGACCCGCTTCTTACGTCTGCAATAGTCGTGCCTTACATTCAGGGAGTGCAGAGCAACAATGTCGCTGCCTGCGTGAAGCATTTTGCGCTGAATAACAACGAAGACAATCGCCTTGTAACGAATGTGCATGTGGGAGAGAGAGCATTGCATGAAATTTACCTTAAACCGTTTAAGGCAGCCGTGGAGGGTGGCGCATGGGCTATCATGCCGGCTTACAATCTGTTTGAGAACCGCAATTGCTGCGAAAATCCACGGCTATTGAGGAAGATATTGAAACAGGAGTGGGGCTTCGACGGTGTGGCCGTAAGCGACTGGGGTGGAGTGCACAATACCGATGCAGTTCTTGAAGGCGGTCTTGACCTTGAAATGGGTACCGGCACCGATGGCTTATCGGTAAACATGAATGCTTATGACAATTACTTTATGGCCAATCCCTATCTTGAAAGACTCCGTGACGGACGTGAATCCGTTAAAGACCTTGATGACAGGGTAAGGAGAATACTCCGTACGATTTTCCGCACCTCGATGTCTCCGTCTCCGTGGAAAGGACGGTTTACCTGCCCGGAGCATTATGCCACAGCCCGCAGGATTGGCGGCGAAGGTATTGTCCTTCTCAAAAACAACGGTATATTGCCGCTGAAACGTGATATTCGCAAAATCCTTGTAGTTGGAGAAAATGCCGTTAAGATGATGACTGTCGGAGGCGGCTCCGCATCACTCAAAGTACAGCGTGAAGTTTCCCCGTTGGCCGGATTGAAGTCGGCATTGCAAAATGCGGATATCGATTGGGAGCGTGGATATATCGGAGCCGGAAGTACTGTATTCGACAATGTCAAAAGCAAGGATTTCGATTTGCTTGCGGAAGAACGTACTCCGGAGCAGCTCCGAAGTGATGTTATAGCAAAAGCGAAAGATGCCGATGTCGTAATATTCATCGGAGGACTTAATCACGCGCTCGGACAGGACTCCGAAGGTGGAGACCGAAAGACGCTGCAGCTGCCATATGGGCAAGACGAACTTGTTTCAGCTATTGCCGATGTAAATCCAAATCTGGTGATGGTGAATATTTCGGGAACACCGGTTCTGATGCCCTGGGCCGATAAAGTGGCTGCCATTGTCCAAAGCTGGTATCTTGGCAGTGAGGCCGGAAACAGTCTTGCCGATGTACTTACCGGCAAAGTCAATCCGTCGGGAAAATTGCCATTCACGTTCCCGAAACGCATCGAGGATTTGCCTACTTATGGAGACGAACGCCGCTATCCCGGTATCAAACGCGCTGATTCCGATATTTATGACATCTATTATGATGAGGATATTCTGATTGGTTATCGTTGGTATGATTGTAAAGACCTGCCGGTGCTGTTCCCGTTCGGCTACGGCCTCAGCTATACGGATTTCAAGATAGGCAAACCGGTCGTGAGCCGAACAGGAGACGGTTATGAACTGAAAATGGATGTATCAAATACCGGCTCCTTATCCGGGGCGGAAACGGTACAGGTGTATGTTTCGGCTCCCAAAACAAAGGGTCTGCTGAGGGAAAAGAAGAAACTTGTAGGTTTCTCAAAAATAGATCTTGCCCCGGGTGAAACCCGTACGGTGTCCATCGACATACCGTTCTCATCTCTTGCCTATTACGATGAAAATACTGCTTCGGAACGTATTCTGAACGGAAAATATGTCTTTTTCGTAGGCTCATCATCGGCCGACCTGCCGCATAAAGTCACAGTGAAATATGACAATGCGACGGACTATGTGGGAAATCCATGCTTCCCTGGAGCGTATGCCGACCCTGAGGGAATCGTATATGGCGACCGGGTGTTCATCTACCCCACGCGCAGTCTGCCTTTCGAGGAACAGACCGCGATGGACTGTTTTTCGTCCCGAGACCTCAAACACTGGATCAAGCACGAGAATATCATCGACACAACCGAAGTCAAATGGGCCCGGAGTGCCATGTGGGCACCGGCAGTGCTTGAAAAGGACGGAAAGTACTATCTCTTTTTCGGTGCCAACGATGTCCACGAAGGTGAAATCGGCGGCATCGGTGTCGCCGTCAGCGACAGGCCGGAAGGGCCGTTCAGGGATCTGCTTGGGCGACCGCTGATTAATGAAATCGTCAACGGCGCACAGCCGATCGACCAGTTCGTTTTCCGCGACAAGGACGGCAGCTATTATATGTATTATGGTGGCTGGGGACATTGCAACATGGTCAAGCTGGCCGACGACTTCAAAACTCTTGTTCCCTTTCCCGACGGCACGCTTTATAAGGAAGTAACCCCAAAAGATTATACCGAGGGGCCGTTCGTGCTAATCAAAGACGGAAAATACTATTTCATGTGGAGCGAGGGAGACTGGACAAAAGACGACTATCGGGTTGCCTATGCCATTGCCGATTCGCCGTTTGGACCTTTTGAGCGTATCGGCACTATCCTGGAATCAGACCCCGAAATAGGAACCGGTGCCGGACACCATTCCGTAATCCGGTCGCCAAAGACCGGCAAATATTACATTGTCTACCATCGGCATCCGCTCGGAGCCAAAGACGGCAACAACCGTGTTACATGTATCGATGAACTCAACTTCGACTCGCAAGGCCGAATCCTTCCCGTAAGGATGACCGTAGCCGGGCCCTCCGTCACGAAATTCTGAATCGGATTAAATGACGATATATGGCATTGACTCGCCTTGCAATCCACTAAAAAGTTTTCAGGTTTACTTTTACAAAATGAGATTTTTACGGATAATCATATCGATTATATTTGCGGGAGCCGTTCCGGTTTCATGCTATGCGATAGAGGACGATTTTATCGACAGCCTCATGGCAACGATGACCTTGCAGGAGAAAATAGGCCAGCTGAATTTGCCGGTTGGCGGAGACGTGGTATCCGGGACTGCTCAGGCATCCCTGCTCGACAGCCTTATCATACAAGGAAAAATCGGAGGTTTTTTCAATGTGAAGGGTTGCGATGCGATTTCACGTTTCCAGCGTATGGCCGTTGAGAAAGGTCCTCACGGCATACCCCTGCTCGTCGGAGCGGATGTCGTACACGGTTATGAGACCGTCTTCCCGATACCGTTGGCATTGTCTTGTTCGTGGGATAGTGCTGCGGTAGCGGAAATGGCAAGGATTTCGGCTATCGAGGCTACCGCCGACGGCGTGAACTGGAATTACAGCCCGATGGTCGACATTTGCCGCGACCCGCGCTGGGGACGCATCGCCGAAGGTTCCGGCGAGGATCCATATCTCGGAAGCGTCCTTGCCAAAGCATATATCAACGGCTATCAAGGTGATGGTATGCGCTCCGATTCCTCCCTTATGGCATGCGTAAAACACTACGCATTGTATGGCGCGGCCGAGGGGGGACGCGACTATAATGGAGTGGATATGAGCCGCGAATGTATGTTCAATTATTACATGGCCCCCTATAAGGCCGCAGTCGATGCAGGTGTCGGTTCGGTCATGACTTCATTCAATCTTGTCAACGGGCAACACGCCACAGCATCCGACTGGCTTATCAATGGTGTGTTGCGTAATGACTGGGGGTTCAACGGTTTTGTCGTGACCGACTACGGTTCCATCGACGAACTGCCGATAATGGGCGTGGCCAACATGGAAGATGCAGCAGCTGCAACTCTGAGGGCTGGCACGGATATGGATATGGTGACCGGCCGGTTTCTGAACGATTTGGAAAGTGCTCTCGAGCGTGAGCTTGTAAGCGAGAAAATGATTGACGATGCGTGTCGCCGCATCCTCGTGGCAAAGCAGAAGCTTGGCCTCTTCGACAACCCATACAAATACTGCAAGCCGGAGCGGCTGAATAAAGACATGTACACTCCACGACACCGTCAGGTTGCCCGAGATATTGCAGCCAAGACTTTTGTACTGTTAAAAAACGACAATCACATTTTGCCGTTGAAACGAAAAGGCCGTATAGCCCTTATCGGACCTCTTGCCGATGCGGCAGACAACATGAGCGGCACATGGAGCGGCTATTGCAAATACGAAAACCACAAGTCCTTGCTTCAGGCTTTCCGTGAGGCTCTCGGCGACGATGCCGAACTACTTTATGCACAAGGAAGCAACATTTACTATGACGAGGTAACTCAGCGTAATTGCGACTGGGGCCGTTGTATCGCTCGCGGAAACGATGTCGAGCTGCACCGTCAGGCTGTTGAAGCAGCCAATAACGCCGATATAATAGTATGCGCACTGGGCGAAAGTGCCGAAATGAGCGGCGAGTCGTCGAGCCGTGCCGAAATTACCATTCCCGATACCCAGCGCGACCTTCTCAAAGAATTGTATGCCACCGGGAAACCCGTCGTACTTCTGCTATTTACCGGACGGCCGCTCGTCCTGGATTGGGAGGACAGTCACCTCGCGGCCATACTGAATGTATGGTTCGGTGGTAGCGAGGCTGCCGATGCCATAACGGATGTCTTGTTCGGAGAAAAGGTGCCGTCAGGAAAACTGACAACCACATGGCCGCGGTCAATAGGCCAGATTCCATTGTATTACAATCACTTGCCGTCAAGCCATCCCGACTTCGACCCCACGCAGTTCAATCCCTACAGAAGTAACTATATCGACGTAAGCAACGAACCGCTTTATCCCTTCGGATATGGTCTGAGTTACACTACATTCGTATATTCTCAACCGGAATTAAACTCCGACCGTTTGTCGAAGGACGGCTTGATAACCCTGTCGGTTGATGTCAGCAACACAGGCGGTTTCAACGGTTATGAAATCGTGCAATTGTATATCAACGACCCTGTGGCCCGGATAGCACGCCCTGTCAAGGAATTGAAGTCGTATAAACGAGTTTACATACCGAAGGGAGAAACCGTAAGGGTAAGTTTTGAGATAAACACCGAAATGCTCAAATACTATGACAGTGAGCTTCGATACGGCTATGACCCGGGCGAATTTAGGGCTATGGTCGGACCTGATTCAAACAATCTTCAGACCTTGACTTTTCGCGCTGAATAGTCGAAGATTCGTTGTTTCCCGAATCATTAAAAATCACAGTAACCAAGAGATATAGTGAGAACATCAGTATTCTTTATATTATGCGCGGCATTGACGGCCTCGGCTGCCGAGCATCGTTTTTATGCCGTCGAGGCTGAAGGTGACTCCATTGCAGAAGGAATAGAATCGACTGTACTGACAGAAAAACACGGCAATGTCGAAACCGTAACCCTGAGCCTTCGCAACACCAGGCACACTCCTTTCCAGCCCCTGAAAGCCGGGTTGAAACTTGGAGTCGACACATACATGGATTCCTATCCTGAATGGTATGGGAAATTCTTTCCGACTCTTGCCGTGTGTGAGCCGGATCATTTCTACGGATATATGCAGTCGCCCGGAGGAAAGATGAAAGCCGTAGTGTCGGGTGACCCGATCGCGTCCTGGAGTCTTGACTACAATATGGGCTACCCGGATTTCACTCAGGATAACCGCTGGTTTTACGGCCACCGCATAGAGTGTCTCAACCTTGATATGCTCTGCCGGGGACCATTGCCCGACCGTAATCCGAGGCTATGGAAACTCGAACCGGGAGAGCAACGCTCATGGACTGTGAAAATAATAGACCTTGACAGTCCTGACAGCTTTGAAGAAACAGTGTACCGTCACACCGATGCGCCCGTATTGGTCATGGAGCGAACATCATGTTCTCCCGGCGATTCGATTGAAATAAAAGTATGGGGAAAGGCTCCCGGACTGACCATTGAAGGAAAAGAGACTGGTCTGCAAAAGGTTGATGAGGATCTATGGCGTGGCGTATACCGTGCCACGGAGTCCGGTATCAAGAACATCCTGCTTGTTGACGGCAATCGACAGGCACATGGCACCTTGGTCGTGCGCCATCCGTGGAGAAACACGATGCAGCTGGCTCGCAAGGCCGTGGATCGATACAAGCAAAAACCGACTTCGCACGTAGAAAGCTGGTATGGATTCCACACCGCATTCGATGCCGCGCGAATTATGCCGGATAAGGAAACAGACAGCATATTGAACGCACGTTTCGATTTGATAATCAATAAGATTTTCGACAAGAACACCGGACGTCCTTATAAATTCAACTGGCGCATACAAAATGTATCGTCAACCATGGGGATGCTGGCTGACCGTTATCTCGCCTTCGGCAACCCTGCCGACCTTGATCTGGGCGAACGCATGGCAACCTGTCTCATGGGTTGCCAGCGCGCCGACGGGGCCTATATGAACGGCCATACGGATTACACTTCCGTGATTTATCCGGCCAAGAGTCTTCTCGAATTCGCCGACGCCGAGCGCATTGCCGGTCGGAAAAAACAGGCGGCCCGATTTGAAGCCTCGGCCAAGCGTGCCATCGACCATCTGGCGAATGCTGACGGAGACCTTGAAACCGAGGGTCAGATAACATACGAAGACGGCATGATAAGCTGCTCGGCACTTCAACTCGGAGAGCTTGCCTTGCGTAGCAAGGATGTCAAAGACAGGCGGCGCTATGCTGAGGCAATGCTGAAACTCCTTGACGGGCACGACTGCCTGACCCAGCTGCGTGTGCCCGACGGGCGGCGGCGTGGCGGTACGCTGCGCTTCTGGGAGGCGCAGTACGATGTGTTCATGCTGCCCAACATGATTTCTTCGCCCCACGGCTGGAGTGCATGGAGAGCGTATGCCACGTACTACGCATATCTTCTTACCGGCCAGGAGCGGTGGCTGCGCGAAACTTTCGATGCAGCATCGGCTTTTGCAGCCTTGATCGACCACGAATCATGTGACCTTAGCTGGGCCTTCGTCGTGGACCCCTACGTCAAGGCGCTTCAGGTGTGTGAACCCGACTCATCCTTTACGGCCGATGACGACACCTACGGCAATCCTCACCCCGAGCTATACCCTAATCGTGAAATTGTTATAGGTGAACAGTACATGCCAATGATTGCCGACTGGCAGACGATTGTGTCGAGCGACAACGACGTTCATGAATGTTTCAAATTCATTGCTGAAACGGTATTATGCAATGCTTTCATAATAGAGCGTGCCGATGGTTCCGTTGCCTCATATAACTGCAAGGTTGAAAAGGATGGGAATGTCTTGAAGATCAAGGTAAACGAGCCTCAAATCACAACCTTGTATGTAAACTTGCATACCCCTTATGAGATTGATTTTGAAGGAGATGTCAAAACGATACAACCGGTTGCAATCAGGTGAAATCACCTTTAAATACAACATGAAATGCGAAAAATCTACTTATTGACGCGAGTTCGGGATAAGAAATCGATGAAACGCGAATACATCAAATACTACACTTATTCAGGCGATCACTCAGCAATGGTCGCCTGAATCATATATCCAATTCGATATTACTGCCAGAGAAGGAGTTGGCCGTTGGAATCAGGCACCTCGTAATCGAAATTGACTTCCGGCTTTGTGGCAAAAAAACAGTAGGCTCCCATTGCCGCAAGAAGGTTTATGATAAAGTTGTGGACGCTGCGGTGACGGGAGTGCACCAG
>CABUTS010000008.1 GCA_902494515.1 uncultured Muribaculaceae bacterium
CAGGGTGGACTTGCCGGAGCCGGGGGGCGCGGTTATGACCGCCGAGGGGTTGCGCTGCAGCGACAGGTTCACTTCGGCGGCAATGTCGGCTACGGGGAGATGCTTGGCGAGGTCCGGGATGTTCAAGGCGGGGGATTATTTTTCGGTTGCGGGTTCCGGAACGGGGAGATGTACGTCGAGTTGCGGGAAGGGGAAGTGGATGCCGTGTTCGGGCAGTTCCTTGTAGAAGCGCTCGAGGTATTCGTAGAAAACAGGCCAGTATAGGCTGGTGTCGGTCCATGCGCGGATTGTGAGGTCTACGCTCGAGGAGTTGAGGTTGGCGACGAGGACGCTGGGGGGATTGTCGGTCTGCTTGATTCGTTCGTCGGCTTTGAACATCTCGAGGATTGCGGTGCGGGCGTCGTCGACGTTGTCGCCGTAGGAGATGGCTACATCCCATGAAACGCGGCGGATTGGTTCGCGCGACCAGTTGTTGACGCTGCCGGTCGAGAGGCCGCCGTTCGGAATGGAGATTGATTTGTTGTCGTAAGTGGTTATGACAGTGAAGAATATCTGAATCTCCTTTACGGTGCCGGCGTAGCCCTGGACCTCGATGTAGTCGCCGATTTTATAGGGTTTGAGCAGAAGAATCAGGACACCTCCGGCGAAGTTCTGGAGTGTGCCGCTCAGGGCCATACCGATTGCAACACCGGCTGAGGCGAAGATGGCGAGGAATGAGGTGGTTTCGATGCCGAGGATGCCGATGACCGTCACCAACAGTATGAAATACAGGACAATATTGACCAGCGACAGCACGAAGGTCGCCAGAGATTTGTCGACGTGGCGGCGCGAGAAGATTGCCGTCAAGACTTTGTAGATCTTGCGGATAATGAACCGGCCGATGTAGAAGACGATCAGCGCGATGGCAAGATTTATCATAAAGCTGACGGCTGAGTTGGCCAGACGTTCAAGCAGGTCGTTGAGCGAGAGCGATTTGAGCTCGGCGAGGTCCTGGGCAGCTTTGGATACGTGGGTGGTATCGGCGGGGACAGTCAGTCCTGGAAGCATATTCAGTTGTAAATAAGTCATTTAATTGGAGCGAAAGTAAGTAAAAGATACGGGGGGAGAGTCGAGAGGGGAGAGTCGAGAGAGGAGGGGGGAGAGGGTCAGAACTGGGCCGAGGCGACGTCGGAGAACCAGGCGAGGCGCCGGTAACCTTTGGTGTCGGCGTCGGAGAGGGAGCGGAGGATAAAGGAGGAGAGGCCGCAGTGGGTGTTAATGTCGATTGAATTGAAAACCGAAGGGGTGGCGGCGTCATAGAGAACGGCGTCATCGAGAGCGGCGACGAGGCGGGAGTATGCGGCATCGGCGCCGTCGGAGGGGTTGGCATTGTGGAGCGCAGTCATGTAGTCTTTGAAATCAAAGAGATAACAGGGCTCATTGTACCTCTTGGGGCGTTCGTAGGGCTGGCCTGTATAGCCGGCGGGGAGTGCGGGCTTGGTTGCAAGGAAGTCGCGGGTCGCAGCTGCGAGTTCATCGAGGGCGGAGGCCTTGATCACTGACATCGTGCAGGTGCGGTCTTCACCGGTCATGGCGTTGTATTTGTCGAATGTCGCCTTTGCGGCGGCCACGAGGTCGGCTTTTACGTCCATCAGATAGGGGAGGGTCAGGTAATAGGGCATCCCGGCGGAGGGGAGTTCGGTGACGCTGCCGGCGAAAACATCCGCGCAGTGGCGGAGCTCGTATAGCGACTCGACGTTGGCCATGTGGCAGCAGTCGAAGTAAATGTAATCGAACCCTTTGCCCTCGAGAATCTGCGCGAGCATGGGTATGTCGATATTCTTCCCCTTGTCGTCGCCGAACCATAGCGGCGCGGCGCCGGTGGATTCCGGATTGCTGAAAGTCCAGCCGGTGGCGTGGCTCCAGAGGATGAGACCGTAGTTTTCGGCCGGGGCCAGTTCCTTGAATTTGGCGATTACCTCCTCCATGCGCCCGGGATCCGACGACGATATGGCGACGGGGAAGTCGAACTCAACGGTGAGACCGACGGGCGTCACACGCTTCAGAGCGGGGTGGTCGAAGTCGCGGGAGTCGTGGTAGATGTAGAGCAGGTTGTCGCCAAGCAGACCGTCATTTGCGGCGCGGATCATGTCGTTGATATTCTGTGATGCGAACGACGACAGATTGTTGTCGGCCATCATGTAGATCAGCACGGCGCGTCGGGCCTCCGGTTCGGCGGGCTCCTCCGGGTCGTCGGAGCATGAGACCGCGGTCAGCATCATACAGAGGGCGCTCAAAAGTGCGGCAAGATATTTAAGTTTCTGTTTCAACGGGCGTAGGATTAAATTGCTTGAATATCAGGAGCGCGGACGTGACCGCGCTATTTATAATAAAACGCGCGTAAAGGGAAAATTATTACGCGCGTTCTATTTTAAATTCAAAGCATCAGCTCTTAGCGCTCGGCGCGCATGGGGTTGTTGAGGAAGTCCTCGTAAGCGAGGCGCAGACCGTCCTCAAGTTCCGTCTGGTACTTCCAGCCGAGCGCGGCGCTCTTGCTGACGTCGAGGAGCTTGCGGGGGGTGCCGTTGGGCTTTGAGGTGTCCCAGAGGATGCGCCCCTTGTAGCCGACAACTTTGGCGACGAGTTCGGTGAGCTCCTTGATGGTCAGCTCCTTGCCGGAACCGGCATTGACGGTCTCGTTGCCCGAATAGTTGTTCATCAGGAACACGCAGAGGTTTGCGAGGTCGTCGACGTAGAGGAATTCGCGCAACGGGCTGCCGTCGCCCCAGCAGGTGACTTCATCCAGACCCTGCTCCTTGGCTTCGTGGAAACGGCGGATGAGGGCGGGCACCACGTGGGAGTGGGTGGGATGGTAGTTGTCGTTGGGACCGTAGAGGTTGGTAGGCATTACCGAGATATAGTCGGTGCCGTACTGACGGTTGAGAAATTCGCAGTATTTCAGGCCGGAGATTTTGGCCAGGGCGTAGGCCTCGTTGGTCTTCTCGAGCTCGGAGGTGAGCAGGCAGCTCTCCTTCATGGGCTGGGGAGCCATGCGGGGGTAGATGCATGAGGAGCCGAGGAACTCGAGCTTCTTGCAGCCGTTTTTCCATGCGGAGTGAATCACGTTCATCTCCAGGACCATATTGTCATACATGAAGTCGGCCAGAGCGTCCTGGTTGGCGATGATACCGCCGACCTTGGCGGCAGCGAGGAACACATATTCGGGCTTCTCCTTGGCGAAGAACTCCTCGACGGCGTCCTGACGGCAGAGGTCGAGCTCATGGTGAGTGCGGGTTATGATGTTGTTGTAACCCTGACGTTTCAGTTCGCGCACAATGGCCGAACCGACCATGCCGCGGTGTCCGGCCACATAGATTTTGGCGTCTTTCTCCATCATTTTACAATTCCTTTCTCAAGATATTCCACGAGGTTGAGGCGGACTTTTTCGCCGGCTTCCTCGGCGGCGACCTTGGCCATGTCGGCGTCAGTCATGATTTTTACGAGCTGCTCGAACGGAGTCTTCGCGGGGTTCCAGCCGAGGATACCCTTGGCCTTTGTGGGGTCGCCCCAGAGGTTGACGACGTCGGTGGGACGGTAGAAGTCGGGGGAAACTTCAACGAGGACCTTACCGGTCTTGACGTCGATACCCTTCTCGTCGATGCCTTCGCCTTCCCAGCGGAGCTCGATGCCGACGTTCTTGAAAGCCAGAGTAGCGAACTCACGCACGGAGTGCTGCTCGCCGGTGGCGATGACGAAATCTTCGGGCTTGTCGTTCTGCAGAATCAGCCACATGCACTCCACGTAGTCGCGGGCGTAACCCCAGTCGCGGAGCGAGGAGAGGTTGCCGAGGTAGAGCTTCTCCTGCTTACCCTGAGCGATGCGGGCTGCTGCCAGGGTGATTTTGCGGGTGACGAAAGTTTCGCCGCGGCGCTCGGATTCGTGGTTGAAGAGGATACCGGAGCAGCAGAACATATTGTAGGCTTCGCGGTACTCCTTGATAATCCAGAAGCCGTAGAGTTTGGCTACGGCGTAGGGGCTGTAGGGGTGGAAGGGAGTGTTCTCGTTCTGGGGAACCTCCTCGACCTTGCCGTAGAGCTCGGAGGTGGAAGCCTGGTAGATACGGCAGGTTTTCTCAAGACCGTTCATGCGGACGGCTTCAAGGACACGGAGCACGCCGACAGCGTCAACGTCGGCGGTGAACTCGGGGGAGTCGAAGGATACCTGCACATGGCTCTGGGCAGCGAGGTTGTAGATTTCCGTGGGCTGCACCTTTTTCACAACCTGCACTACACTCATGGAGTCGCCCAGGTCGGCGTAGTGGAGATGGAAATGAGGGTGTCCTTCGAGATGAGCGATGCGTTCGCGGTAATCAACTGACGAGCGGCGGATAATACCGTGAACTTCGTAACCTTTTTCAAGCAGGAATTCCGACAGGAACGAGCCGTCCTGGCCAGTTACGCCGGTAATTAGTGCAACATTTTTCATATAATAACGGACTTAAATAGTGTGTCTGGGTGAGATTGATGAAACTGATTGCGAAATCAGCCGCTTAAAGAGGGAAACCCGCGCCGGAAATGCCGGGCACTTCCGGCGCATGTATGGGAATATTTCAGAAGTTTTCTTTCAGAGAGGAGAATGCGGCGGAGAGACCTGCGGAATCCTTGCCGCCGGCCTGGGCGAAACCGGGCTGACCGCCGCCGCCACCCTTGATGGCCTTGGCAGCTTCGCGCACCATCTTCGATGCGTTGAAGCGGTCGGTGAGGTCGTTGGTGAGCATCACGGTCAGGAGGGGTTTGCCTGTGACGTCGCAGGTTGCGGCGATGAAGGCGGTGTTCTCAGGCGACAGCTCGCGGACACGGAAGGCGATGTTCTTAACAATTTCGGGGATGCGGATGCCGGTGACTTCAACAACCTTGATGCCGTTGACGTCGCGGGCCTGACCGAGAAGTTCGTTGGCAATGTTGTTGACGCGCTCCTTCATGTATTCTTCGGCCTGCTGGTGGAGCTCGGCGTTCTCCTCGATTGCTTTGCGGAGGGCGCCGACCACGTCGGGAGCGTTGTGGAGGAGCTGGCCGATCTGGTAGAGGGTGTTCTGGATGTCTTCGACGACATCTTCGACTTTGGCGCCGGTGATGGCCTCGATACGGCGGATGCCGGCGGCGATGGAGCTCTCGGAGATGATTTTGATCATGCCGATATTGCCGGTGTTGGGCACATGGGTGCCGCCGCAGAGCTCAATGGAGTCGCCGTAGCGGATTACGCGGACCTCATCGCCGTACTTCTCGCCGAAGAGTGCCATGGCGCCCATCTTGCGGGCTTCCGCGATGGGCATATTGCGGTGCTCGTCGAGGGGTGTGGCCTCGCGGACATATTTGTTGGCCAGACGTTCGACTTTTTTCAGCTCTTCGGGGGTAACCTTCTGGAAATGAGAGAAGTCGAAGCGGAGAACATCGGGCGAAACGAATGAACCTTTCTGCTCTACATGGGTGCCGAGCACCTCGCGGAGAGCGTGGTGGAGCAGGTGGGTTGCGGTGTGGTTGCAGGAGGTTGCACGGCGGGCGTCGGCGTCGATGCGGGCTTCGAAAGTGACGTCGAGCTCGGCGGGGAGCTTGTGGGTCAGGTGTACGCCGATGCCGTTCTCGCGCTTGGTGTCGAAGATTTCGATGACCTCGTCGCCGTAGGTCAGTGTACCGCGGTCGCCGACCTGGCCGCCCATTTCGGCGTAGAAGGGGGTCTGCGAGAGGATAATCTGGTAATATTCCTTGTTCTTCTGCTTAACCTTGCGGTAGCGGAGAATATGGGCGGGACATTCGGTGCAGTCGTAGCCTACGAATTCCTGGTCGCCGTCGCGGAGCACCACCCAGTCGGAGGTCTCGACAGCGGCGGCGTTGCGGGCGCGCTGCTTCTGCTGAGCCATTTCGGCGTCGAAGCCGGCCTGGTCGAGGGTCATGTCGTTCTCCTTGAGAATCAGCTCGGTGAGGTCGAGGGGGAAACCGTATGTGTCGTAGAGCACGAAGGCTTCCTTGCCGGAGATTTCGTTTTTCCCCTCCTTGCGGGCGGCGGCGATGGCGCGCTCCAGGAGGCTTATGCCGTTGGAGAGGGTGCGGAGGAAAGCGTCCTCCTCCTCTTTAGTGACCTTCATGATGAGGTCGCGCTGGCGGGCGATTTCAGGATAGGCTGCGCCCATCAGCTCGATGAGGGTGTCGACGAGCTTATAAAGGAAAGCTTCCTTCTGGTCGAGGAATGTGTAGGCGTAGCGGACGGCGCGGCGCAGGATGCGGCGGATTACGTAGCCGGCCTTGGCGTTGGAGGGAAGCTGGCTGTCGGCGATGGAGAAGGCGATGGTTCGGATGTGGTCGGCGATTACGCGCATGGCGATGTCGACCTTCTCGTCCTCGCCGTATTTCTTGCCTGAAAGTTCGGCGATGCGGGCGATCATCGGGGTGAAGACGTCGGTGTCGTAGTTCGAGGTCTTTCCCTGAAGAGCCATGCAGAGACGCTCGAAGCCCATGCCGGTGTCGATAACCTTGGCGGGGAGGGGTTCGAGGGTGTGGTCGGCCTTGCGGTTGAACTGCATAAACACGAGGTTCCAGATTTCGATTACCTGAGGGTGGTCCTTGTTGACCATCTCGGCGCCGCTGATTTTGGCGCGCTCCTCTTCGGGGCGGAGGTCGATATGGATTTCGGAGCAGGGACCGCAGGGGCCGGTCTCACCCATTTCCCAGAAGTTGTCGTGCTTGTTGCCGTTGATGATGTGGGATTTGGGGAGGTGTTTCTCCCAGTAGGAGGCTGCTTCGTCGTCGCGGCTGAGGCCTTCGGATTCGGCACCTTCGAATACTGTAGCATAGAGGTGCTCGGGATCGAGGCCGAGAACATCCACGAGATATTCCCATGCCCAGTCGATGGCTTCCTTCTTGAAGTAGTCGCCGAACGACCAGTTGCCGAGCATTTCGAACATTGTGTGATGATAGGTGTCATGGCCTACTTCCTCCAGGTCGTTGTGCTTGCCGCTGACGCGGAGGCACTTCTGGGAGTCGGTGACACGGGTCCATTTGGGGGCCTTGTTGCCGAGGATGATATCTTTGAACTGATTCATGCCGGCGTTGGTGAACATCAGGGTGGGGTCGTCCTTGATAACCATAGGGGCGGACGGAACAATCTGATGGCCCTTAGACTGGAAAAACTGCTTGAACGATTCGCGAATCTCGTTGGCAGTCTGAGGTTTAGAATTCATCTTTATATGACGCGTTATTTTTTTTGAATTTCGGGTGCAAAATTACGAAAAAATCCTTATTTTTGCAAATTAAACAGGAGGTTACGGTGAGCTTTTAACCTTGTAATGCTCATAGGCCCTTTATAATACAGGATTTTGACCTTATTTAACCCTGAAATAAGCAGAGTCAATGTCAGCTGAAAAGTTAGAGAAAAAATATTATAAAATATCGGAGGTCGCCGACATAGTCGGGCAGCCCGCATCGACTCTGCGCTTCTGGGAGAGTCAGTTCGCCATGATTTCCCCGAAGCGGAATGCTGCCGGGACACGGTTCTACACCGCTTCGGACATCGAACACCTCCGCATGGTCAAGTATCTGATCAAGGACAAGGGGCTCCGCATCGAAGCCGCCCGCGAAGTGCTGAAAAACAACCATACCGGCGTCTCGCGCCGTGCCGAGGCTCTTGACCGCCTCATCTCGGTCCGCAGCCGCGTGGCCCAGTTGCTCGACACCCTCAATTCTCTCCGCTGAGGTCCCCTGTTGAGGTAACGGTCAACTGAAATCAGACTACCACAAAAAAAGATGGCCGGCGGGAACCGGCCATCTTCACGTTTCAACTATTTATTTATGAGAGCCTCAGTATCTGGTATCACTACCCGATAAAAAGGACGAGGGATGCAATAATATTTTTTTGCATGAGGGAAGTAATGTTATTTTATGAATATAACAAAAGCTGCATGCAAAAAGATGAAGCCAAATGCGCTAAAAGTGCTTAAAGTTGTTTAACGGTATTGGCTGCTGAGGCTCTCATTTAAGTTAATTTGCAGTCTCATTAAGTTAATACTTAATTTGAATGTCCGATTAAGTTAATTTTTTAATGAGAGCGTCAGCCGGGAAGTTTGCCGCTGTAGAGGGCGCGGACTTTCCCGACGGGGAGTTTCCCCTCGAGGAGGAGGGGGATTTTCTCAGCACCGGTTGAGATCCAGGCGTCCATGTTGTCGGACGATACTTTCCCGGCATCGGTGGTGAAAGTGAAAGTTATATGATAGGCGGGACGTTTTTCCTTGCCGATTTTCACTGTTTCGATACCTTTGAAATGGATCGTGAGCCATTCCTTCTTGCGGCCGGAGAAGACGTTGACCTTGACGGTCTCACCCTTCTTCATCCCGGAGTAATCGATCTTGCGCATATAGTAGAAGGAACTGAGCATGTCGAGAGCGACGCCGTCGGCCGTCAGCTCCTTGGTAGCCACGGACATCTGGTCGTCTTTCTTGCGCTTGCGGCGGTGAGTGGCGGCGCCGCGGGTGCCGTTGCCATGGCGCGAGAACACAACCTCGTCGTGCGTGTAATCGCCGTCTTCGTGGGCGATTTTCTCGTAACGGAAGGGGAGGAACGTGCGGGTGTCGATTTCGCCGATGAGGGTGTCGCGGACAGGGTAGAAGTGGTCGGCCCAGGAGGCGGTGGCTCCGGAGAGATGGGCGTGGAAGCGCTCGCCTTTCAGGGTGGTGCGGAGGGAGACGCTGCCGGCTTTTTTGTTGATCAGCCCCCACTTATACATTACGTCGTATGTGAGGGCTTCGTTGGGTACGGTCCAGGTGCTGTTGGCGGAGGCGGGGAGGACCGTCAGGAGCGTCAGCAGGGCGATTGCTCCTGCGCGGAGGCAGGAGACAAAAGCGCGGATGGGTGTCAGTTTCGTTTTCATCATGCTGATTAGACGCTTCCGGAACGTAAAAGTTTAATATGGGGGTATTTCGGTGTGAAAATATGGTGGGCTTCCGCGTTATTCCGCGCTGACGAGGGTGCAGTGGACGTGGCCGAATTTCAGGTTGCCGTTGACCACGAGCGGGATGCGGGAATCGGAGGTTGAAATCAGGGCTGACATCGCATCGGAAACCTCGGTGCCGCCGTTCTGTCCTGTGAAATTCATAGTGATATGGAAAACCTCGTGCTGCTGGCCTTTGAAATCTATGGTCTCTTTACCTACGTAGTTGATGGTCAGTACCTCGGGTGTCTTGTCGGAGAAAACATTAATCCTGACGGACTGGCCGGGCTGCATATTCTGATAATCGAGCTGGCGCATATAATAAAACACGGCCAGGAGGTCGATGGTGACACCCCCGGCGTAGTGGCTGATGCGCGATTTCACTTGCTGTCCGTTGGGGAGAGTCTTGATGACCTCACCTTCGGCGCAGTCGGCATTGTGGTTATAGACCACGGTCTCGATGTTGAAAGCGCCCGACTCCTCGGTGATTTTCTGGTTGTAGACGGGTTGGTAGGTGTCGGCCATTATGGTGCCGACGAGCATATCGGAGGCGCCGTAATAGTGGCCCAACAGACATACCGACTGCCCGGAAAGTCTGGCCCTGAACAGATTCTTGCCGGGGAGGAGCTCCGACTTTACGGTGGCTACGCCGGCGTTCGCGTTAATAAGTCCCCAGCGGTAGTGCACCTCGTAGCTGAGGGTTTCGGATGGGACAATCCATGCCAGAGCCTTCTGCGGCAGCATGGCCGCAAGGAGAACTAAAGCGGACAGAAGAATCTTTTTCATTATATTGAAACGCATTATCTTTATCGGCAGACGGGTTCTTCGAGGGGGATGACCCGGCGCCCTGAAGGTTCGCCGTAAATCAGACGGCTGACAAGTGAGGAGATGTTGATCAGCGGCAGCGGGCGCTCCTCGAGGGCCGTGCCGGCAGTGCGCTGGGCAATCATGCCGCGGAGTGCGCCGACAGCTATGCCGAGCATCATGGTTACCAGCGAGGGGGGAATGGCTATCTTCTCGCCGTTGATGACGGGAACCAACACCTTCGAGATGTCCGGGATTTCGAACTCCACATCGACGGCGTGCTGGAGCAGCGGCCGGCGTATCATGGTGCGCATATAGCTGTAAGTTACCTCCAGATGCAGGGTTACGCGGCTGTCAGTGTGATCTTCACTGAGCGAGGCATGTACACGGACGTCGATGTCTGTGGGGCTGTTGCCGAAGCGCAGAAGCTCCCAGCGATAGAGGTGGCAGCGGTCGGAAACTTCGGCCACGCGCGAAATCTGTATGTCAATCTCTGAATTTCTCACATATTATAAACGTTCATCGGGCACCGCGGGTTCAGCTTAGCAGGAATTTGTTGACGGAATCTTTGCAGATTCGTCGGAAGTCGCTAACTTTGCGGCGAAATTTCAGAACCTTGGTTCAGACACCGGTCTGGCGACGTCAGTTCAAGAAATCTGCAGGTCAGTTCAAGAGTCTGGAAGTCAGTTCGAAGTCTGAACGTCAGTTCAAGAGTCTGAGATTCAGTTCAAAAATCAGAAAGTCTATGAAATTGGTCTGGAAAATCCTGAAATGGGTATTGATTTTCTTTTTCGGCAGCACGATTCTGGCTGTTGTGGCCTATAGATTTATCCCGGTGTATATAACGCCGCTGATGGTGATTCGGGCAATCAGTCCGAAAGATGGCAGCACAGAGGCGCAGAAGGAGGCGCAGCGCCATTGGAAGCATCAGTGGGTGAGCTACGACGAAATTTCGCAGTGGATGCCCCGCGCGGTTGTCGCCACCGAGGATGGCCGTTTCTATCAGCACCACGGTTTCGACTTCGAGCAGATCGAGAAGGCCATCGAGGAGAAAAAAGACGGGAAACGGGAGCGCGGTGCCTCGACCATAACGCAGCAGACTGCCAAGAACGTGTTCCTCTGGCCCGGACATTCCTGGGTGCGCAAGGGACTGGAGGCGTATTTCACCGTGCTGATTGAACTTTTCTGGTCGAAAGAAAGAATCATGGAAGTGTATCTCAACAGCATCGAGATGGGCCCCGGAATCTACGGTGTGCAGGCTGCTGCCGAACATTATTTCGACCGCCCGGCTGCAAATCTGACCAAAGGTCAGGCCGCGCTTATAGCCCTTTCGCTTCCGAATCCATTCAAGCGCAACCCCGCCCGTCCGTCGGGCTATATGCTCCGCCGTCGCTCGGTCATCTACCGCTGGATGTAAAAGACCGCAGGATGTAAGGATTTATAAGACAAAATGATGTAAAAGACAAAAGGCGCCGCCCATTGAGTGGGCGGCGCCTTTGTGTAAGAAGAGACAGTCGGGCTGTAAGCCGGGTTATGTGGGAACGCCGAGCGTTCCTGTCCGTCATTTATCTATGCCGGATGTTGCCATCTCGGCTAATCGGACGCCCGATGGGCATCAACGGTAGCAGTCTACCCTCCGGCAACGGGCGAGCAACCCTTAGATGCCGGTTTACTTGACCTTGCAACCCATAAGACGTGCGGCACGCCCTGTCGCCAGAGCGCCCGGTGGGCTCTTACTCCACCTTTTCACCCTTACCCCGCGTTGAAGGCGGGGCGGTTGTTTTCTGTCACGTTGTCTCTGCAGTCACCTACAGCTCTCCGTTAGGGAGTATGGCGCTCTGTGTTGCCCGGACTTTCCTCAGGCGGCGTTCTGTGAACCCGCCGGCGACGGACCGCCCGACTGTCTCAGTTGTAACTGCAAAATTACGAATTTTCCGCGAAATATACGCTGTTTATACAGATAATTTTTCTTTCCGACGGCTACATTACGGAAATTTTCGCCCAAATTTGGCGGTTTCCCCGGAAATTTTGTACATTTGTAGGTTAATGCGGCTGAAGGTAAGTGGGGGCCGCGGAAATTATTAATTGAGACAGTCAATTCTGATGGAACAGACCGGATACAGAACGCTGACAGCGGCGCAGAGAAAGCTGATTGGCTCGCTGTCGGAGGCCAGACACCGCAGGAAGCAGGGACTTTTCGTGGCGGAAGGATTGCGCACGCTGCGCGAACTGCTGCCGGTGTTCCCGCTGCGCCGGATTGTGGCCACGGCATCGTGGCTCGGCGCCGAAGGGAAGGCTCTGGAGGAGGCGCTCGGACGCGAACTTCGCCCCGAGGATGTGTTGATTGCCCGCGGCAACGAGCTGCGGGAGATTTCCACGATGACCACTCCGCAGGGTGTGCTGGCGGTGTTCGACCTTCCGGTTTCTGAAAATACGCTGCCGGAAGTCGCTGAGGATGAGCTGATTCTGGCGCTCGACCGCGTGCAGGACCCCGGGAATCTCGGAACCATCCTGCGGCTCGCCGACTGGTTCGGAGTGCGCAGTGTGCTGGCTTCGGCCGACACGGTTGACGTTTTCAACCCTAAGGTGCTGCAGTCCACGATGGGGGCGCTGGCGAGGGTGAGGGTCACATACTGCGACCTCGCTCCGGCGCTTAAACAGCTCAAGGAGAAAGGAATGGAGGTCTACGGAACATTCCTCGACGGCGCTGACATCTACCGCGCCCGACTCAGCCGCGGAGGGGTGATAGTGATGGGCAACGAAGGGAACGGCATCTCGGACGAGGTGGCCGCGACCGTAAGTTCCCGCCTGCTGATACCGTCATATCCTCCTGATGTTCTGACAGTTGAGTCGCTGAATGTAGGAACAGCTACGGCGATTACCCTCGCGGAATTCCGCCGGCGGTTGTGAACGACATCGCAGGGTATCTTTACATGACTATGTGACCAATCTCTCCTCTCTCCCCCAAAAAATATTATGGCAAAACTGAAAGAAAAATCGGTGTGGTTCTGCACGGAATGTGGCGCTGACTCCCCAAAATGGGTGGGGCGCTGCCCGGCATGCGGCGCCTGGAACACGATGGTCGAGGAGAAGGTGAAAACCACCTCCAAATCCCTGGCCAAATCACCCTTAGGCTCCACGCCGAAGTCCAGACCGCAGAAGGTTTCGGAAATCGAAACCGCTGATGAGCCCCGCATACACATGCCTTCCGAGGAGCTGAACCGAGTGCTCGGCGGGGGACTCGTGCCCGGGTCGCTGGTGCTGATCGGCGGTGAGCCGGGCATCGGCAAGTCCACGCTGGTGCTGCAGAATATCCTCTCGATTAAATCGCGCCGCATCCTCTACGTCTCCGGCGAGGAGAGCGCCACACAGATCAAGCTCCGCGCCGACCGCATCGGCCGCATGAGCGACAACTGCTATGTCGTCACCGAAACTTCCCTCGAGAATATCTTCGCACACATCGAATCGTTGAACCCCGAACTGCTGATAGTCGACTCCATCCAGACCATCGCCTCCGACGAAATCGAATCCTCGGCGGGGAGCGTCAGCCAGGTCCGCGAGTGCGCCGCCCGGCTGCTCCGCTACGCCAAGGAATCCGGAGTGCCGGTGCTGCTGATCGGCCATATAAATAAGGAGGGTTCGCTGGCCGGCCCGAAGGTGCTGGAGCATATTGTCGACGCCGTGCTGCAGTTCGAGGGTGACCGCCAGTATATGTACCGCATCCTCCGCGCCACCAAGAACCGCTTCGGAAACACTTCGGAATTAGGAATCTACGAAATGTGTCAGCGAGGGCTGCGCGAAGTCACGAACCCCTCGGAGATGCTCCTGTCGCAGCACGACGGCGCCGAACAGCTCTCGGGCAGCGCTGTTGGCGTCACTCTCGAGGGTGTGCGGCCGTTTCTGATTGAAACCCAGGCACTTGTCAGCACGGCGGCCTACGGCACACCGCAGCGAGCCGTCACCGGCTTCGACTCCAAGCGAATGAATATGCTCCTGGCGGTACTTGAAAAACGGGTTGGATTCAAACTGGCGCAGAAAGATGTGTTCCTGAACATCGCCGGCGGACTGAAGGTCGCCGACCCGGCGCTGGACTTAGCGGTCATAGCCGCCATCCTCTCGAGCAACGTCGACATGCCGGTGCAGCAGGGTGTCTGCCTCAGCGGCGAAGTCGGTCTGAGCGGCGAAATCCGCCCGGTAACCCGTATGGAGCAGCGTGTCCGTGAGGCCGAAAAGCTCGGAATGAAGCAGATAATCATCCCTAAAGGGTCGCTGAAAGGTGTTGATACCAAGGGACTTAATATCGAAGTGACCGAGGTAATCAAAGTCGAGGAAGCCTTCAGGCATCTGTTCGGGTAATATTCCCGGCATCTCTTAGGTAATTTTTTTCGCCCGCGATGCAACCATTTTGAAAAAATTGCGTCTAATAGACAGAAATTCACCGAAAACCGTTCATCCGTTACGACAATACATATAATATAATAAGTGCATTTTTAAATGAAAAAGTTCTTTTCCCGTCTGATGCTCGTGCTGTTCGGAGCAACCTCGCTTGCTTTCTCGGCCAAGGCTCAGATTCCGATGGATCCCCTTCCGCTGGATCCCGCAGTCCGTCAGGGTGTTCTGCCCAACGGTCTGACCTATTATGTGCGCCACAACGAATATCCCAAAGGCCAGGCTGACTTCTACATCGCCCAGAAGGTAGGCTCGGCTCTCGAGGAGGACAACCAGCGCGGTCTGGCCCACTTTCTGGAGCACATGTGTTTCAACGGCACCGTCAACTTCCCCGGCAATCAGATCGTCAGCTGGCTGGAATCGAAAGGTGTAAAGTTCGGTGAAAACCTCAACGCCTACACCTCGATCGACGAGACCGTCTACAACATCTCGAACGTCCCCACCGCAAGCATCGCCGTGCAGGACTCCTGCCTGCTGATCCTTCACGACTGGGCCGACGGCCTGCTCCTCGAAACTGAGGAAATCGACAAGGAACGCGGCGTGATCCAGCAGGAATGGCGCTCGCGCAACGTAGGTATGCAGCGCCTGATGGAGCAGATGGCTCCCGCCATGATGCCCGGCTCGAAGTATGGTTACCGTCTGCCCATCGGCACCATGGATGTTGTGATGAACTTCAAACCTGAGGCTCTGCGCAGCTATTATGAAACCTGGTATCGTCCCGACCAGCAGGGTATTATCGTTGTCGGTGACATCGACGTGGACCGCATCGAGCAGAAGATCGTGGAGATTTTCTCCCCCATCAAGATGCCCGAGAACGCCAAGGAGCGCACCTACGAAGCCGTGCCCAAGACACCCGGCACAATCTTCGCCATCGGTGCTGACCCCGAGATGGACAACTCCCGCGTGACTATCTACTTCAAGAATGACACCATCCCCATGGCCATGCGCAACACCATGGTTTACTGGCTCCAGGATTATGTCACCGACATGATTTCGTCGATGCTCAACGCCCGTCTGTCGGAAATCTCGTCGCAGCCCGATTCCCCCTTCGCCGCCGCCGGAACCTACTACGGCAACTACTTCCTGGCTTCCACCGAGGATGCTCTGGCTGTAATCGCCATCGGCAAGGGTAACGATATCCTCCCCGCTTACGCTTCGATTTATCGCGAGGTTCTCCGCGCACTCCGCGGCGGCTTCACCATCTCGGAGTATGACCGTGCCCGCGAGGAGTATCTCTCGCAGCTCGAGAAGGCTTACAACAACCGCGAGAAGACTGAAACCGCCAACTACGTTAACACTCTCGTCCGCCACTTCATCGACGGTACTCCCGCCACCGGCATCGAGATGGAATATCAGACCCTGAAGGCTATCCTGCCGCAGCTTCCCGTTGACCTGATCAACCAGACCATGCAGCAGATGATCACCGACGACAACCGCGTGGTGACCGTGATGGTGCCCGAGAAAGAGGGTATGAAGGTTCCCACCGAAGCCGAGATGAAGGCAGTAGCCGCATCTGTCGAAGCTGAGGATATCAAGCCCTTCGTCGACGAAGTGAAGGCTGAACCCCTCATCGAGAACCTCCCCGCTCCCGGCAAGGTCGTTTCCGAGAAAGCACTTCCCCAGTGGGATGCAACCGAATGGACCCTCTCGAACGGCGCTAAGGTCATAATCAAGAAGACCGACTTCAAGGCCGACGAAATCCTGATGAACGCCTACGCCTTCGGCGGCACATCAGTTTACGGCGACGAATATGCCAACTCCCTGATTTTCATGGACGATGCCCTCAGCCAGTATGGCCTCGGCACCTACACCTACAAGGATATCCAGAAATATCTGCAGGGCAAGCAGTGCGGCGTTTCCTTCTCCTTCGGCGATTACTCCCGCGAGGTTGAAGGTCACTCCACCCCGAAGGATCTCAAGACCATGATGGAGCTGCTCTACAGCCACTTCACCCAGTTCAACGTCTCGGCCGATGACTTCGCCGCCTCGCAAAGCGCCATCGCCGGTATCCTCCACAACCAGGAGACCAACCCGCAGTACGTGTTCCAGCGCGACCTTTACAAGGCTCTCTACAACACTCCCCGCAAGGAGATGCTCTCCATCGAAATCCTTGAGAACGCTAAGCTCGAGCAGATCCAGCAGGTAATCAAGGACCTCACCACCAACGCTGCCGATTACACCTTCTACTTCACCGGTAACATCGACCTCGCAACATTCAAGCCTCTGGTCGAGCAGTACATCGCAACTCTGCCCGCCACCTCCGCTGCATCTGCCAAGCCCGAAATCACCAACGCTTTCGGCATGAAGTCCGGCGACAACCTCGTTGAGTTCACTACCCCGATGCAGACCCCGCAGACCTATGCCGCTGTCTTTGAATTCAAGGAACTGCCCTACAGCGCCAAGAACCGCGCCCTGGCCGATATCGCCGGTCAGATCCTCACTGAGCGTCTGCTCAAGAAGGTCCGCGAGGAGATGGGTGCCGTTTACTCCATCTGGGCTGTAGGCGGTATGCGTCGCCAGAGCACTCCCAACACCATGATTCAGACTGTATTCCCCATGAAGCCCGATCAGAAGGAGGAAGTCCTGAAGGTTATCGCCCAGGAATTCAAGGACATGGAGACCAACGTCACCAATGAAGAATTCTCCAAGGTGATTGAGTTCATGGTCAAGGACGCTCAGGAAGCCAAAGAGAAGAACAACAGCTGGCTGAACGCCATGGTCGGCACCGCCCAGAACGGCGTCGATACCTTCAACGGCAATATCGAGCTCTACCAGAGCCTGACCCCCGCCGACGTTATGAAATTCATGAAGGAGATGAACACCAACACCAACTACCGTGTCATCATCCTCGATCCCGCTCCTGAATCCGCCAAGTAATACCCCTTTTCCGAAATAGAAACCTTTTCCGAAATAGGGACCTGTTCCGAAATAGAAAACAGTAATTTACTACAATAAAAAACTCGCAAATCGGTTTTATCCGGTTTGCGAGTTTTTTATGTCAGACTTTGAGTTTTATTTGCAATTTCCCGGGCAATGCGTAGATGTTAGCGGGGAATGCCGGCGGGTGTGAGGGCGAGACGCTTGTATTCGACGGGGGTGACTTTGAGGAACTGAGGGCAGAATGTGGCCCAGTCGTCGAGCATGCGGCGGGCGAGGGCGGAACGGGTGTGACGGTAGTGATCTTCGATGAGAGAGCGGAGTTCGGCGGCTTCCTCTTCGGTTTCGATGAGTGTCAGCTCGACCATCTCCATGTTGATGCGGGAGTCGACGTTGCCGGTTGGATCCCAGATGTAAGCCACGCCGCCGCTCATTCCTGCGGCGAAGTTGCGTCCGATTTTTCCGAGAACCACCACGCGGCCTCCGGTCATGTATTCGCAAGCATGGTCTCCGACACCCTCCACAACGACCTTGGCTCCACTGTTGCGGACGGCAAATCGTTCGCCGACGCGGCCATTGACGAACAGCTCGCCTGCGGTTGCGCCGTAGAGGAGCGTATTTCCGGCGATGGTATTCTTTTCAGCGGGGAAGGTGGCATCACGCGGGGGCACGACAACAATACGGCCTCCGGAGAGTCCCTTGCCGAGGTAGTCGTTGGCATCGCCTTCGAGTTTCAGGGTCACACCCTTGCAGAGAAATGCGCCGAAACTTTGTCCGGCGGAACCGGTAAAGGTAAGATTGATGGCTCCGTCGGGCAGGCCTTCACCGCCGAAACGGCGGGTGACGTAGCCGCTGAGCATTGAGCCGACCGATCGGTTGGTGTTGACTATCGGCATCCCGAGCGAGATTGGCTGACGGGCGTCGATGGCGGAGCTGATGAGTGTGAGGAGTCCGCGGTCCTTGACGCTGTCGAGTTTATGGTCCTGAGATTCGGTGAAATGGAGCGCTGAATCAGTGGCAGGCATGAAGAACAGTCGCGAAAAATCGAGCCCGGCAGCCTTGGAACCGGGTGCGGCGGGGCGCATCTTCAGCAGGTCGGCACGTCCGACAATATCCTCAAGTTTTTTGTATCCCATTTCGGCGAGACGGATGCGGATTTCCTCGGCCATGAGTCGGAAGTAACTGATGAAATTCTCATATTTCCCGGCGAATTTCTTACGCAGTTCGGGGTTCTGGGTGGCAATTCCCTTGGGACACTTGTTGGTGTTGCACTGACGGTCCATGCAGCATCCGAGCACGATGAGCGCAGCGGTGCCGAAGCCGAATTCCTCGGCGCCGAGCAACGCGGTGACGATGACGTCGTGCGGACTCTTCAGCTGGCCGTCGACCTGCAGTTTTACTTTGCCGCGGAGGTTGTTGAGCACGAGGGTCTGCTGGATTTCAGCCAGACCGATTTCGGCGGGGACGCCGGCATGCTTCATCGAGCTGGCAGGGGAAGCGCCCGTGCCACCGTCGCAGCCGCTGATCAGAATCTTGTCGGCTTTGGCTTTTGCGACTCCGGCGGCAATAGTACCGACACCGCTCTCTGCCACGAGTTTTACCGAAATCTCAGCCTCGGGATTTACGTTTTTCAGATCGAAAATAAGCTGCGCGAGATCCTCGATGGAGTAGATGTCGTGGTGCGGGGGTGGGGAGATGAGGGTCAGTCCCGGGAGCGAACGGCGGGTGCGGGCGATGACTTCGTCAACCTTGAAACCGGGAAGCTGGCCCCCCTCGCCGGGCTTTGCGCCCTGGGCTACCTTAATCTGGATTTCGTCGGCATTGACAAGATACTCCGTGTCGACTCCGAAACGGCCCGAGGCTACCTGCTTGACGCGGGAACTGGGCCATGTGCCGTCGGGACGCACGGCGTTGCGCGATGGGTCCTCGCCCCCCTCGCCGGTGTTGCTCATGCCGCCGATTTTGTTCATGGCTATGGCCAGGGTCTCGTGAGCTTCGATGCTGAGGGCGCCGAACGACATAGCTTCGGTGACGAAGCGTCGCATAAGGCTCTCGACGCTTTCGACTTTCTCCAGAGGTATAGGCTGACGGTCGGAGCTGACGCCCATGAGGTCGCGAAGCACTATCGGCTGCTCCTTCTGCTCGACAAGTGCCACATATTCCCGGAACTTTTCAGTGTCACCGGAGGCTGTTGCAACCTGCAGGGCGCGAACCATTGCGGGATTCCAGGCGTGGAGTTCTCCCCCCTTGCGGTAGGCATAGTTGCCGAAATCTTCAAGGAGGGGAGCCTTGTGCTCAGCATCGGCGCCATCGCCGGATTCACCGCGGGCGAAAGCAGCGGTGTGGTTGCGGAGGACATCGGCGGTAACATCTTCAATGCCAATTCCTTCAATTGCCGAGGAGCCGCCGCCCATGTAACGGCTGAGCAGACGGGAGCTGACACCGAGGGCTTCGAAGAGGGCGCAGCCGCGGTAGCTGCGGATGGTGGAGATGCCCATCTTCGACATGATTTTCAGAATCCCCTTGTTGACGGCGGTGATGTAGTGTTTTTCTGCACCCTCGAAATCGAGCTGGAGCTCGTGGTTATCGACGAGGTCTTTCAGTATTGCAAAGGCCATATAGGGATTTACGGCACTGGCGCCGTAGCCCATCAGCAGGGCTACGTGCATCACCTCGCATGCCTCGCCGGTCTCGACGATGATGGCAATCTGCGAGCGTTTGCGACGGCTGACCAGATGATGGTGGACCGCCGAGAGAGCTAAAAGCGACGGCACCGGGGCGTAACGCGCGGAGACATTGCGGTCAGAGATGACCATGTAGTTGTAGCCGTTGTCAACGGCGTCCTCAGCCTGAGAGCAGAGTTTGTCAATGGCCTCCTCCATGGCCTTGACGCCGCCGGCGGCCTCGAATACCATAGGGAGAGTGATTGTGCGGAAACCTTTGTATTGCAGGTGGCGGAGGATGTCAAGCTCACTGTCGGAAACAATCGGCGAGGGCATCATCACAACGTTGCAAAGGTCGGCCGAGGGTTTCAGGATATTCTTGCGGACGGAACCGACGTAGCTTGTCAGCGACATTACAAGCTCCTCGCGGATGGGGTCGATCGGCGGGTTGGTGACCTGGGCGAACTGCTGGCGGAAGTAGTTGAAGAAGCGCTGTGGTCTGGAGGAGAGCACAGCAGGCGGGGCATCGTTGCCCATCGCCACGACGGGTTCCTTTGAGGTGGAGGCCATCGGCTTGATGATACGCTCGATATCCTCCTTGTTGTAGCCGAAGGCCACCATCATGCGCTCCCGGTCGGGAACCTCGTGGGTGACTTTGCGGCCGGAACTGATTTTGCTGAGCACGATGCGATTCTGCTCAATCCACTCGGCGTAGGGGTGTTCATTGGCGAGCGCCTCCTTGATGTCCCTGTCGATGAGGATTTTTCCCTCCTCGGTGTCGACCATCAGGATTTTGCCCGGCTTTAGACGCGCCTTGTGCTCGATTTTCTCCTCGGGAACGCTGAGAACGCCGGTCTCCGAGGCGATGATCATTTCGCCGTCGGTGGTGACTACGACGCGGGCCGGACGGAGGCCGTTGCGGTCGAGCATGCCCCCGGCGTAGCGCCCGTCGGAGAAGATAATGGCAGCGGGCCCGTCCCAAGGGGCCATGAAGATTGAATGGTATTCGTAGAAACTGCGGAGCCTGCGGGTCAGCGGGTTCTGCTCGTTGATGCTTTCCGGCACGAGCATGGCCAGGGCGTGGGGAAGCGACATCCCGGAGCGGACGAAGAATTCGAGGGCGTTGTCGAAGGAGGCGCTGTCGCTCATCCCGGGCTGAATGACGTGGCCGAGCCGGGCGGTTTCGCCAAGGACATCGGAGTTGATGACGGCCTCGCGGGTTGACATCCAGAAGCGGTTGCCGCGGATGGTGTTGATTTCTCCGTTGTGACCTATGAGGCGGAATGGCTGGGCCAGGCGCCATGTGGGGAAGGTGTTGGTGGAGAATCGGGAGTGAACCAGGGCGATTGCGCTGGTGAAGTATGGGCTCTGGAGATCCTTGAAGTAGCCGCGGAGCTGCTGCGAGGTGAGCATCCCTTTATATATTAATGTGCGGGTCGATAGGCTGACAATGTAGCAGGCATCCTTGTCGTGGATTTCGTCCGAATCGAGGACGGCCTGCTCGATATGCTTGCGGATTACATAAAGGAGCCCTTCGAGGCGTTCGCGGTTGTCGCATCCGACGATGAAGAGCTGGCGGATGCGCGGTTCGGTGGCGAGGGCGTCCTTGCCGAGAACCGAAGAGTCAACCGGGACGTCGCGGGTGTGCATAAGGAAAAGGCCCTGTGCTTTGATTTCGCGGTCGATAATCTGCTCGAAAAGTGTGCAGTCATGTTCATCTTTAGGGAGAAAGACCATTCCGACGCCGTAGCGTCCTTTTTCGGGAACCGGGATGCCGTTGAGAAGAATGTATTCGTGAGGAATCTGCACCATGATTCCGGCACCGTCGCCCGACTTGTTGTCGGCGCCTTCGGCACCTCGGTGGGCGAGGTGTTCGAGCACTTTAAGACCTTGATCTACAATGGAGTGGTGTTTGCTGCCATCGATTTTTACAACGAGACCGACACCGCAGGCATCGTGCTCGGATTCCGGGCGGTATAGACCATGGAGGGCTGCCTCCCGGGCTTCAGCGTTTACCATATACCTTAGAAATGTGATTGACCTGATTTTACGAAAACGCAATTTCCTGTGAATTCGGAAATTTGTTTTCCGTTTTGCTGATTTGGTCGCAAAATTACAAATAATTTGCAATTCGGCCAACAAATTGTGAGCTTTTCTTTGAGATCTAAGGCAAAATGTCGAAAATGCGGCCTCAAAGGTGGTTGTAGAGGAGGCGGAGGACCAGGAGGGTAGCCTTGTCGATGATTTCGGCGCGGGGACCTGCGAGGTGGTAGAGCTGGGAGACTGTGCCGGCGGGGGTGTGGATGGCGGTCCAGACGGTGCCGACGGGCTTGTCGTCGGTGCCACCGCCGGGGCCGGCGATGCCGGAGGTCGCCACGGCGCAGGTCGTCGCGAAGGCACGGCAGGCTCCTTCGGCCATTGCGCGGACAACCTCCTCGGAGACGGCACCGTGGGTGTCGATGAGAGTCTTGTCAACGCCTAAGATGTTGATTTTTGCCTCGTTGGCGTAGGTTACGGCTCCGCCGAAGTATAGGTCGGAACAGCCGGGCACGAGGGTTATGTGATGAGCGATGTTGCCGCCGGTGCAGCTTTCGGCGGTGGCGAGGGTGAGGCCGCGCTGACGCAGGGCGTCGAGGAGGTCGGGGGCAATCTCTTCGAGATCGTGAAGGATGAAGGGGTCCATAGGAGGGTTATTTGATGGTGACGCGGGCAAACGGGGCGGCGTCGTAGGGGCAGAAGTCGCGGTCGAGGTATTTGAACTGGCCGGCGATGGCAATCATGGCGGCGTTGTCGGTTGTGAAGGCGCGCTCGGGAATGAAGGCTGTCAGGCCGTGGGCTTCGCAATAGTCGGCCACGGCTTTGCGGACGCCGGAGTTGGCGGAAACGCCGCCGCCGATGACCACCGTGGAGACGCCGGTGTGCTTGACCGCCTTGTCGAGTTTGTCGATGAGAATCTCTATGATGGTGCGCTGGAGCGATGCGGCGAGGTCGGCGCGGTTCTCCTCGATGAAGTTCGGGTTGGTCTTGATGTTGTCGCGGAGGGTGTAGAGGAATGAGGTTTTCAGTCCGCTGAAGCTGTAGTCGAAGCCGGGGATGTGGGGTTTGGCGAAGTGGAAGGCTTTCGGGTTGCCTTCGGAGGCGAGCCGGTCGATGTGTGGACCGCCGGGATAGGGGAGACCCATGACCTTGGCGCATTTGTCGAAAGCTTCGCCGGCAGCGTCGTCGATTGTCTGGCCTATGATTTCCATTTTGTTGTAATCTTTGACCAGAACGAGCTGGGAGTTTCCGCCGGAAATCAGGAGCGCCAGGAAGGGGAAAGTGGGGACGGAGTCCTCGGGTTTGCGGCGCACGAAGTGGCTGAGGACATGGCCGTGGAGATGGTTGACCTCCACTAACGGTATCCGCAGGCCGAGCGACATCCCCTTGGCGAAGGATGTTCCGACCAACAGCGAGCCCAACAGACCCGGGCCGCGGGTGAAGGCGATTGCGTCGAGGTCGGATTTCGAGATTCCGGCGCGTCGGAGCGCGGCGTCGACCACCGGCACGATGTTTTGCTGATGGGCGCGCGAGGCGAGTTCGGGGACCACGCCGCCGTATTCTTCGTGGACGCTTTGGGAGGCTATGACGTTCGACAGCAGCAGTCCGTCGCGGATGACGGCTGCAGAGGTGTCGTCGCAGGAAGATTCAATTCCGAGGATTGTTACAGACATATTATAATTATATATGTGCAGGATTTCGGGTTGAGAGACGCGCAGAACCACTGCAGTTGTGGCAGCTTTGTAGCCAATGTAGCCAATGTAGCCAATGTAGTCGTTGAAGCATTGTAGCCAATGTAGCCAATGTAGTCGTTGAAGCATTGTAGCCAATGTAGCCAATGTAGTCGTTGAAGCATTGTAGCTTTGCAGTCGTTGTAGCCACTACAGCATGCGTTGTGTGGGCGTTGGCAGCGAGTCTCCAAATTTTTTTGCAAAGTTACAAAATAACAGCGAAAAACCGCGCTTTGCAGCGGAAAAATCCTTATGAATAAGCATTACTTATAATGTGAAAGCTGTATATAGGAGTAAAAATATTTTGTTAAAACATTGTTATTAGTATTAAATATTAGATTTAACGTGCATATCTTGTATATTTAATTGAGAAAATTAACAGTATTGAATATTATTTTAATTTATGCATAAAAGAAAAGTGCCATGTGATTCATTAAAATGCTTTATCACTGTAATCTGTTCGGGCTTAATGATAGCATAAATTAATAAAAAGTATAAAATTCTTAGAAAAATGTTTGGTGGAATGAATAATTCTTCCTACCTTTGCCAGTGAAGAAATCGCAGAAGGAGCATTATTAATTTGCATAATGCGTGATATTCAGCCTGATAAAGACTCAGAACGCTGAATTTGAAGCTCTTGAAAGCTTATAAGTCAGGTTCTTGCGGTTGACTTCACAACGCTTGGCGGAGCCTGAAAACAGGCATAGCTGGAAAAGTAGAAATTTCGATTTAATAACTTGACATCTCTAAAATATTTGGATTAAGATTAATTTAAAGAATCTATCAAAATTTGGTGTAATGAAGATAGTATTTCTCTTCATCTGATTAATTTGAACCGGAGAGGTCAGGGATGGTATCTCCGGTGACCCGCTTCCCGGATATGTTTAAAAACATGTCCGGGAAGTCTATGTTTTAGAACATATAATGAGGTTTTTGAAGCGTCTTGCACAAAATGTAGGCAGATGTGCAAGCCATAGTTTTGCGCTGCTTAAAAACTTTTGTGTGAGGGGCGCTGTTTTCTTATGAATTAAAATTATGAAAAGTGAATATTGTAATCAAATCGCGCCAAAACCGCGTTGATGTGGCACAATTGTAATGTAAAATTTCTTCAAAAATTTAGTTGTAATTCAAAAAAATAACTTAAATTTGCACATCAAACCGCCAAACGTGCGGCTTAAATTACAGAGTCCTATGAGTAAAATCACTACCTTTGCACAGCTTACCGAGCATCTTGCCGAACTGCGCCACTGCCCTGCGGTGGCTGTTGTGTGTCCTTACGACGACGGAACGGTTCAGGCCGTCAGCCGCGCCCTCTCGCATGGGTTTATCAAGGCCATTCTGATTGGCGACAGGGAAATGATTGCCGGCACCGGACTGCCCGAGCAGTTCCATGACCGGGTGACAATCGTCGAGGCTTCCGACCAGAAAGATGCTGCCGTGCAGGGTGTCGCGCTGACCAAAACCAAGAAGGCCGACATCCTGATGAAGGGGCTGGTGAGCACCGATGTGCTGCTTCACGCGGTCCTCAACAAGGAGAACGGTATTCTGGAGCGTGGTAAACTGCTCTCTCATATCACTATCAGTGAAATCCCCGGCATGGAGCGGCTGCTGTTCTACTCCGACGTGGCAGTGATTCCGTATCCCACTCTGCAACAGCGCATCGGCATGATCCACATGGATCTCGACGTGCTCCGTCGGTTCGGTGTGTCCGAGCCGAAGGTCGCGCTGATCAACTTCAATGAGAAAATCAACCCGAAGTTCCCGAATTCCGTTGACTATCAGGAACTTGTGCGCCTGGGCTCGGAAGGGGAATTCGGCGACGCCATTCTCGGCGGTCCGATGGACGTGAAGACGGCTGTCGACCTACATTCCGCTGAGGTAAAGGGAATTGAGTCGCCGGTCTGCGGCAATGCCGACCTGCTGATTTTCCCGAATATCGAATCCGGCAACACATTCTACAAGACTATCTCGTTCTTCACCCCCGCGCGTATGGCGGGGATGCTGCTGGGGCCCGAGGCTCCGGTGGTGCTCCCTTCGCGCAGCGACAATGCTGACAGCAAGTTTAACTCCCTGGCACTCGCCTCTCTGGCATGCCATAATTCAACCTGTTGAAGATGAAGATTTTAGCGATTAATCCCGGCTCTACCTCCACCAAAATAGCCGTGTTTCACGACAACACGAAGGTTATGAGCCACACCATACGCCACTCGGTCGACGAGCTGGCGCCGTTCAAACGAGTGCTTGACCAGCTCGGCTATCGCCGCGACCTGATTATCAAGGCGCTGGCTGAAAAGAATGTGCCGTTTGAATTCGACGCTGTCATCGGCCGCGGAGGCCTCAGCCACCCTATTCCCGGCGGCATCTACGATGTGAACGACGCGATGGTGACTGCGATGTTGAACGCTCCCCGCGACCACGCCTGCAACCTCGGTCCGCTGCTGTCGCATGAGATCGCTTCGTATATCGACGGTTCGCGTGCGTTTATCGCCGACCCCGGAATCGTGGACGAGATGGACGAGATTCCCCACATCACCGGTTCGCCGATGCTCCCGCGAATCACCACCTGGCATGCGCTGAACCAGCGTGCCATCGGCCGAAGGTTTGCCGCCGATCTTGCTGCCGCCAATCCCGACGAAAAGCGGAAATATGAGGACATGAACCTGATAATCTGTCACTTAGGCGGCGGAATATCTATCGGTGCTCATTGCCATGGCCGTTGCGTCGACGTGAACAATGCTTTCGACGGCGAAGGTCCCTTCTCGCCTGAACGAGCCGGCACACTCCCCTGCGGAGCGTTGATTGATCTCTGTTATTCAGGGCGTTACACCAAAGAGGAATTGAAGAAGCGCATCAGCGGTAAGGCGGGTCTGGCTGCTCACCTGGGCACCGTTGCCATTCCGGACATTGAAAAACGGATCGCCGAGGGTGACAAGCACGCTGAATTGGTGCTCGACGCCATGATTTATCAGATTGCGAAGGCCGTCGGAGCACTTGCTCCGGTGCTTTACGGCGATATCGACGCCATCCTGGTTACCGGCGGAATCGCACATTCAAAATATGTGACCGAAAGGCTCCGCAAGCGCGTGGAATTCCTGGCGCCGATGTATGTCTATCCCGGCGAAGATGAGCTGGAAGCCTTGGCCCTCAACGCTTTAGGTGCCCTGAACGGTCAGCTTGAAGTCAAGGAATTCAAACTTCCGGAGGCCAAAGCCTAAGATACAAAGCCTAAGATACAAAGCCTAAGATACAAAGGCTAAGATCCAAAGCTACTCTTGGGGCTGAGTCTCAAAACCACTTTCTTTAGATATAAACTTAACAACCCTTCAGGGATGTGCCTCTGGCATTTCTCTGAAGGGTTTTGTCTTGGTTGCTCTATAAGTTACACGCTCGCACGTTGGGAATCAGAAATCGGGAAATTGCGGCGGAGTTTTCCGGAGGAGGTGAGGGGAAATTCCGGGATGCGGATTACGGACTTGGGAACCTGGTAAGGGGTGAGGTTATTGCGGCAGATGGTGAGTAATTCGTTGTCGGACAGCGGGTTGTCGTCAAGACAGACGATGGCGGCTTCTTCGCCCCATTTCTCGGAAGGAATGCCGCGGATTATGAATGGCGCGGGGATGAGATTCTCCAGTTTGTGTTCGATTTCCTCCGGGAAGAGCTTTACGGCACCGCTGTTGATGACGTTGTCGAACCGACCGAGCCATTCGAAAGCTGTCGGGGATGCCAACTTAGCTATATCGTTGGTTTGCAGGTGCTTGAAACTGTAGCTGGGCGCGATGACACGAAGACATCCGCGGTCGTCGAGATCAAAACTTATTCCCGGCATTGCTTCGTAGAAGTTACTTCCGAGCCGACGCAGAGCTACATGGCTGCAGGTTTCCGTCATGCCATAGGTTGCGAAAAGATTAGCTGTATCTGCCTGAAGCATAGCGGCTTCCATTGCGGAGGTGAGGGGGGCGCCACCTATTATGATGTTGCGGAATTTCGACAGGAGCGGGTCACCAATCAGAGGCTGGCACTGCGCCGGAACGATTGGCAGAAGGTCGATTACAGACTGACTGGCAAGGAATTCGCGAGTCGCGGGAGATTGCATGAAGGCGGTTGCCGGCTGACATAAAACGAGACGGCAATCAGCGGTCAATGCTCTGACAATCATTATCTTGCAGGCGATGTAATCCGGCGAAAGCGGACATAGAAGTATGCTCTCCGAGGTCAGCCCGAAGCGGAGGTTCGAAGCCTTGGCGGAGACGAGCATATCGGCCTTCGGCAGAAGAATCTCCTTCGGTACGCCGGTTGAGCCGGAGGTGTGGGCGACGATGAAATCCGAATTGCTGCGCCAGTCTTTCAGGAAGCTATCAACCTTTCCGCTGAGTTGATAGCCGGGTAGATACTCTATGCTAAACATTTGTATAATAGAGCTTTGAGCCGCGGAGCAGCAGGCCGGAGGGGAGATTGTTGGTGTAGAGATGCCCGGTGCCGAGGCCCTGCGGGATGACGGGTTTGTGGGCGGCTGTCCAGATACCGAGGGCTTCAAGGCCGATGTTCGATTCGAGGGCTGAGGTGCCCCACCAACCGATATTCCGCGATTTGGCAAGCTCAATCCAATGGTCAGCGGCAACAAAGCCGCCGCAGAGCGATGGCTTGAGTATTATATATTGGGGGTGGATGGCATTGAGCAGTTCGGCTTTTTTGAAGTCGGAGCGGAAGCCGATAAGTTCTTCGTCGAGGGCAATCGGAATGGGGGACTGGCGACAGAGTCGTGCCATTTCCTCCCATTGGCCCGGCTTTATGGGCTGTTCGATGGAGTGTATTTCGTAATCACTGAGCGCGTTAAGGCGCTTGAGAGCATTTTCGGGGGTAAAGGAACCGTTGGCGTCGAGTCGCAGTTCGATTTCCTCGGGAGAATATTCGCGTCGGATTCCGGCGAGCAGCTCCAGTTCGTCTTCAAAGTGTATTCCTCCGATTTTCAGTTTCACGCAATGGAAGCCCTGGTCGAGTTTTTCGCGAATCCGGCGGTGCATCTCCTCTTTGGTGCCCATCCACACGAGTCCGTTGATTTCGATACCGGTCTTGCCTCTAAGCCATTCTAATGTTGCAGAGAAATTGAAATTCAAATCAAACTGGGGGTCATGAGTCCAAGGGGAATTATTATAGAAAGCTCGCAGGCATGCTGATTCGAAGCCGAAACGAATGGAGGAAACTTCGGGGAGCGATGCGTAAGCCTCTTCGAGCGAATTGCAGCGGCTGATGTCGCGGCAGGCCTTGTCGAGGATAGCCTCGAAATCAGGGGTATCCTCGGCGCTGAGACCTTGAAACAAAGGAATCTCACCAATGGCGACCCCGGCCGAGAATTCCGGGGAGATAAGGGTGAGAAAATATGTGGGGCGGGTTTGCATCCGAGCCCTGGAGGTGATAGCCAATTCCTTGAAAATCAGCGTGTATTTAGTCCAGGACGCGGCGATGAAGCTGTGATCGCTCATTTTAGCCGGGGAATTTGCCGAACTGGTTGAAGTCGGGGTCGCGCTTTTCGAGGAAGGCGTTTTTGCCTTCCTGAGCCTCGGGCATGAGGTAGTACAGGAGGGTGGCGTCGCCGGCGAATTCCATTAGGCCGGCCTGCCCGTCGAGCTCGGCGTTCAGGGCACGTTTGATCATGCGGATGGCCATCGGGGAGCGCTTAAGGATGGTCTGGCACCATTCGACTGTTTCATCTTCAAGACGGTCAAAGGGGACAACGGCGTTGATCATTCCCATCTCCAGGGCCTCCTTGGCGGTGTACTGGCGGCAAAGATACCAGATTTCGCGGGCTTTTTTCTGACCGACGCAGCGGGCGAGATACGACGAGCCGAAGCCGGCATCGAAGCTGCCGACCTTCGGACCGGTCTGGCCGAAACGGGCGTTTTCCGAGGCTATCGAGAGGTCGCAGACCACGTTCAGGACGTTGCCGCCGCCGATGGCGTAACCATTGACCATGGCGATTACCGGTTTGGGAATAGAGCGGATGGCCTTGTGGAGCTCCAGAACATTCAGGCGGGGTGTGCCGTCGGAATCGACGTAGCCGCCGAGACCCTTGTAGTGCTGGTCGCCGCCGGAGCAGAACGCCTTGTCGCCGATGCCCGTAAGGATGATGACACCGATTTCCGGAGTGTTCCGGCAATAGTTCATGGCGTCGAGCATCTCGAAGTTGGTCTTCGGACGGAACGCGTTGTAAACTTCCGGGCGGTTGATTGTGATTTTGGCAATCCCTCCGAACTGCTCGAAGAGGATATCCTCATATTCTTTTATGGTTTTCCAGTTGCGTTGCATGATATGTTGGATGTTTAAATTTCTGAAACAGATTTAATTGGAATTGAAATTTCAAGTAAGGCCGGGGATTCTGAAGCTCTGATGAACTCCGGAAGAATGTCTTGTAGAGCCCGGAGGGAGTCGGCCTGGAAAAACTTGAGGCCGTAGGCAGGGGCGAGTTCGGCGAGGGGGAGGTTGAGATGGCAGGCGAAGCGGTTCTCGAGCTCGGGGAGGGAGCGGGTGGTGGAGATCCGGCGGAAAATGCCGCCACCTGAGTTGTTGATTACCACGATTTTAAACCGTGGGGTCAGGAGGTTGGAACTCAGGGCCTGAAGGTCGTATTGCATCGACATGTCGCCGGTGATGAGCAGCGTGACATCGGGGTAGGCGAGCGAGGCTCCGAGAGCTGTGGAGACGGAACCGTCGATGCCGCTGACGCCACGGTTGCAGTCGCGGCGATGGAAGCGGCAGGCTGAGGTGTTTAGAGCATAACGCACTGAAAGTCCGTTGCTTAATTGCAGATTCCAGCGCTCGGGACAGCGGTTTGTGACGATGTCGATTGCACGCCGGGCATCCCAGATCTCTTCACTACCGGCGCTGATGTCGGCATTCGCGGCGTTGCGCCAGGCATCGGTGTATTTTTTTAATTCCTGAAGGTCCGCGACGGCGAAACCTCCTGATTTTTGGCTCTTTGCGAGATAAGAAAGCGAATTAGCAAGACGCGGGAAGAAGTTTTCGGCTTCGATTTCAACGCGGTGGGTGAGATGGAAGTAGCTGTCGATCAGCGACTCGTTCGCGCCTACGTGCCAGTGGTCAGAGATATTTTCGGTCCGCAGATATTGCTTTAAGTGCTTGGAAATCAGCGAGCCGCCGAAGGTTATCAGCACGTCGGGGGCGGAGGCTTTTGAGGTGCTGTTTTCGGCGCCGCCCGCAGATTTCAGTAGTTTGCTGTAATCTATCAGGTCGGGACGGCAGATGAAGTCCGGACCGTTGAGGTTGGCCAGAGCGTCGGCCACGACAACTACCCCCGGGAGGGTGGCGAGTGTGTTCATGGCGCGGTTCAGCGAGGCAGATGGAGCAGCGAAACCGCCGACAATCAGCAACTTGCGTCCGGCGAGACGGGATGCAATCTCCTTGGCCTGCGCGGCGGAAATCCGTGGGTCTGGTAGAAGCAGTTCTACCTTCGGGAATGAGCCGAAATCCGTCGGGTCGATATCAGTTTCGAGCGGCTCGCCGAGTGGAACATTGATGTGGACGGGTCCCTGACGACCTTCAAGCGATGCTTGAAGCGTCTCGTTCAACAGCCTTACACACAGCCAGATGTCTTTGTCGTCGGACAATTTGCAGGGGAGACATACCGACATTTTCACCAGCTTTCCGAACGCTCCGGGCTGGGGGAGTGTCTGCGAATCATCCTGCCCGATCCACTCCTGCGGTCGGTCGGCGGAAATCACAATCAGGGGTACTTTCCGGTAAAACGCCTCGGCCACGGCCGGGGCATAGTTCAGCAGAGCGGTGCCGGAGGTGCAGATTATCGCCACCGGCCGGCGTGAAACCGAGGCTATGCCCAGAGCTATGAACGCCGCAGAGCGCTCATCCACAACGGTTTGAACTTTAAACTGCGGGTTCCGGCAAACGGCAACCACAAGCGGGGCGTTTCGCGACCCGGGGGAGGTGACCACATCGCGGACGCCGTAAGAAACCAGGGCATCCGCCACAGGTTGAGCTGTATTTTTGGCAGTGCAGTACATTTCACTACAAAGTTACGGAAAGTTAGCCGAAAAATAGTGAGATTGTCGCGGAAAAAGCGTAAATTTGCAACGAAAATCCAACGAACCCTATGTCCGACACATATAATATAGCATCCTGTCAGGAAGAACGCAACATGGCATCCTGTCAGGAAGAGCGGTTTCTCCGCACCGAAAAACAGTTCGACCGGGCCATCGCCGACTGCCGCGCAATCTACGAAGCGAAACTCCGCGACTACGGACCCTCGTGGCGCCTGATGCGTCCGACGGCCGTCACCGACCAGATTCTCATCAAGGCCGACCGCATACGTTCGCTCCAGACCAAGAGGGAAAAGATGGTCGACGAACCGATTGACGATGCTTTCCGCGCGATGGTGAATTACGGCATTATCGGTCTGATACAGTTGCAGTTGGGCTACGCCGACCGCAAGGATATCTCCGCCGAAAAAGCCCTGGAACTGTATGACCGCAACATGGGCGCCACCCGCCGGGTAATGCTCGCCAAGAACCACGACTATAACGAGGCGTGGCGCAAGATGCGTGTCAGCTCCTATGTTGACCTGATTCTCATGAAACTGATGAGAACCAAGGAGATAGAGGATCACAACGGTCTGACGGAGGTGTCGGAAGGGATTGACGCCAACTATCAGGATATCATCAATTATTCGATGTTCGGCCTTATCAAGCTCGCCGAGGCGGCTGAGGCTGAATAACCGCCCTGATTAAATATCATCTCTTTTCCCCGATCACTGATTAAATATCATGTCTTTTCCCCGATAACTGATTAAATATCTTTTTCCCAATAAAATGAGCGAGAAAACAAGAATTGACCTGATTTCCGAGAAGCCGTGGTTCCCGACCATGGTCTGGACGCTGCGACTGCTCATCGGTGCCGTTTTCATGTTTTCCGGCTTCGTGAAAGGGATTGACCTATGGGGATTTGTCTTCAAACTTGAGGAATATCTGGCGGTCTGGGACATGACGCAGCCGAGGTCACTGGTGCTGATTGCAGCGATTCTGATTTCGGGCTACGAATTCGTGTTCGGATTGCTGTTAGCAATGGGATGCTACAAGCGTGTGGCCGTGTGGGCATTGCTGCTGCAAATGGCTGTAATGCTGCCACTTACGCTGTATATCGCCGTGGCTGACCCGGTCAGCGACTGTGGCTGTTTCGGCGACGTTCTGATACTGTCGAACGTTGCGACATTCCTGAAAAATCTGGTGCTGACAGCTGCGCTGGTGTGGCTGTTAGTATTTAATCCGCGGCTTAAACAGGGGATGTTCGAGCCTACGATACAGTGGATAGTAGTTGTGTGTATCTCGCTGTATTTCATTACAATAGGCCTTTACGGCTATAACATTCAGCCGATGATTGACTTCCGCCCGTATCCGATCGGGGCATCGTTGGTGCCCGATGATGAGGAAGACGCAACGGATGAATCGGCTTCGACGGATGAATCGTCTCCGACGGAAGACCAGGAGGCATCGGATGATGCCGAAGAGATTGATTCTGAGGAAGATATGACCTTCGTCTACGAGAAGGATGGCGAGCGCCGAGAGTTCTCCATCGACGACCTTCCGGACTCGACCTGGACCTTCGTGGAGCGAGTCGAACATTCCGTGCCGGCTGTTGAGAAGGCAGCGACTGGTGCCGAACTCCGGCTGTATGATATTGATGGCGAGGATGTTACTGAGGAGGTGCTCCAGCCCGTCGGACGCGAGATTCTGCTCGTTATCCCCGAACCGCGGCGAATCGACATCTCCTATACTTATTTCCTGAACGACCTGAAAGCCTGGGCCGATACCATGCAGGTGAGGATGGCGGCACTGATTGCCGGCGACCGACGCGCCATGGAGTTCCTGAGCGATATTTCAATGGCCTCCTACGACATATATTCGGCTGAAGACACCAAACTCAAGGAGCTGGTGCGCGGCACAATGTCGATTGTAGAGCTCGACAGCGGCGTCGTAAAGACCAAATACACACTGAGTTCCATCCCCGACGAACTGCTCGAGGGGACGCCGCGGGGAAGCAATCTGCTCGAACGTATGGCGCCCCGCCCGGGATGGTGGCTGCGGACGCTGACGCTTGTTACCCTCGGCTTTCTGGTGCTTCTCTATCTTTTCCAGAGTATGGTCATTGCGCTTTATAAAAAGTATAAAGTATTGAAAGCCAGGCGGAAACTGCATAAAGAACGTCAGGCAAACGCCCCCGCGGAGGCCGATGATTCGGCTAAAAATCCATAACGGCGGCAAAATCACTTCTTTTTGTCAAAAAAAAACAGTAATTTTGCAGTCGGAATGTGTGTTACCAACCCGTTCCGGAATTTGGATTCAACAAAATATACAACTTAAACCCCATACAAAATCATGAGAAAGAACATCGTAGCAGGCAACTGGAAGATGAACACCACTCTCGCCGAAGGCGTAGGGCTGGCTAAAGATGTAAACGAGGCCCTCAAGGGTGCCGACGTTAAGTGCGACGTAGTTATCTGCGTGCCTTTCACCCATCTGGCTTCCGTAGCTGCCGTTATCGACCAGAACAAGCTCGGCCTCGGCGCTGAAAACTGCGCTGACCACGTCAAGGGTGCCTACACCGGCGAAGTTTCCGCCCCGATGGTAGCCTCCACCGGCGCTACTTACGTTATCCTCGGTCACTCGGAACGTCGTCAGTACTACGGCGAAACCTCCGAGACACTCAAGACTAAGGTTAATCTGGCCCTCGCCGAGAACCTGACCCCCATCTTCTGCATCGGTGAAGTGCTCGAGGAACGCGAAAACGGTTCCTTCCTCGAAGTTGTCACCAAGCAGATCCAGGAGGCTCTCTTCGACCTCAGCGCCGAAGACTTCTCCAAGCTGATTCTCGCCTACGAACCCGTCTGGGCCATCGGTACCGGCAAGACCGCTACCGCCGAGCAGGCTGAGGAGATGCACGCTCACATCCGCAAGGTCATCGCCGACAAGTATGGCAAGGAAGTCGCCGACAACACCTCCATCCTCTACGGCGGCAGCTGCAAGCCCACCAACGCCAAGGAACTCTTCAGCAAGCCCGATGTTGACGGCGGTCTGATCGGTGGCGCCGCTCTCGACGCTGCTTCCTTCATGGGCATCGTAACCGCATTCTAATCAGCAATATATACGCGATAGGCCGGCGCTTTCCGGCCTGTCACTTCCGAATGAAATATCTAAGCAGAATATTATCGGCAATGCTGGTCCTTGTCCTCGCCGCAAGCGGGGCCAGGGCCGACATTGTCGACAATTTTAATCAGGCCGCCACAACCGTCACTCTCGAGCAACCCGATGCGCTCCTGCTTCGGCTGAAAGCCGTCGAAGCAGACCCCGATCAGGCCGCTGAAGAGGGCGAAGGCGAGGAAGGCGAAGAACCCGTGCTCCGTTCGAAGGGCAAAATCGTGGGCTACCGTGTGCAGATCTACGCCGACAACAACGTCCGCGTTGCCAAGGGTGAAGCCCGTCACCGCGAACGCGCCATCAGCCGCCGGTTCCCCTCGCTGGGCACCTACGTGGCCTATGTGTCGCCCTACTGGCGACTGCGGGTGGGCGATTTCCGCACCGAGGCCGAAGCCCAGAAGGTCGCAGCGGATATCCGCCGCGCATTCCCCGGCTACGCCCGCGAAATCCGCGTTGTCCGCGACCGAATCAACGAAAAATAACCGGCGCGCCAACGTATAGTCGAACTCGGTTTATCTCCATTTAACCGGGAAGTATTGAAATCAATGAGTCAGGAAGTCAACGATATAACCGAAAGCGCCGACGAGGCCTCGCAGAAGGCAATTCGCGAAATTGCCGGTCACTATGAGGCCATTTTGCGGCTGATAGGGGAGAACCCCGGCCGCGAAGGGCTCGTGAAGACACCGATGCGAGCTGCCCGAGCCCTGTGGTTCGCAACGTCGGGTTCGCGCGGAGCCACTCCCGAGGCCATTCTCAGCAAAGCTCTCTTCACCCACGAAGGGTCGCAGACGGTCATCGTTCGCGACATCGAATTCTACTCGCTCTGCGAGCATCATATCCTGCCGTTCTTCGGAACGGTGTCGGTAGGGTATATCCCTGACGGGCAGATTGTTGGTCTCAGCAAACTGGCCCGTGTGGTCAATGCCGTAGCCCGCCGGCTGCAGGTGCAGGAACGCCTGACAGCCGAAATATGCAGCGCCGTGGAGCAGACGCTTCACCCGAAAGGGGTGATGGTGGTATGCCACGCCAACCACCTGTGCATGCAGATGCGCGGGGTCGAAAAACAGCAGCCCGCCACTTTAACCTCCCATTACACAGGGCTTTACGCCGAACAGCCCGCCCTGCGTGAGGAATTTTTCCGCCTCCTCGAATCGCAGCGGTGAATTTCATAATTGCTCTTACGCCTAAACAGAATATAACCACGTATGAATGAACTACTTATAACCGGTGCTATCAGCGACTGGTTTTCCGCCCAGTATCTTCTCGAATTCTTCTATGAAAACGCCGGCTACGGGTTGGTTTTTCTGTTTATGGTGATTGAAAGTTCTTTTCTTCCATTCCCGTCGGAGGTTGTAGTGCCTCCGGCAGCCTTCATAGCCGTGCAGCGCGGCGACATGAACGTGGTGCTCATCGTGCTGGTTGCCACCGCCGGAGCCCTCGTCGGAGCGCTGATCAACTACTTCCTGTCGATGTGGCTCGGACGTCCGATTGTCTATGCTTTCGCCAACAGCAGCTTCGGCCATGCCTGCCTCATAGATCAGGCTAAAGTCGAGAAAGCCGAAAAATATTTCGACGAACACGGCGCACTCTCCACCTTTATCGGCCGACTGATTCCCGCTGTCCGCCAGCTTATCAGCATCCCCGCCGGGCTCTCGCGCATGAACCTCGGAGTGTTCTGCGTCTTCACCGCCCTCGGCGCCGGCGTCTGGAACATCATCCTTGCCACGCTCGGTTACTGGCTCGGCAAGACTGTGGATTACAGCCAGTTATATGAATCCGTTGAGAAATATAACCACTACTTCACAATCGGCGGCTTGATCCTTCTGCTCGTCTGTCTGGCATATATCTGCTGGAACGTGCTGAAAAACCGTAAGAAAGAATAATCCGCCCCGTCGGGCCTCCATATTGTAAATTCATCATAAATTTAATTGCCATGCTTGTATCGCCCTCATTATTAGCTGCCGACTTCTCGAATCTCCGGGAAGAAGTGGAAATGATTAACCGCAGTGAAGCCGATATGCTCCACCTGGATGTGATGGACGGTGTCTTTGTGCCCAATATCTCATTCGGTTTCTCGGTGATAAAAGCAGTGGCTCCAATCTGCCGTAAGCCCCTCGACGTGCACCTGATGATTGTGGAGCCGCACAAGTGGATAAGCAAGCTCGCCGACCTCGGCGTGGCGTCGGTGAATGTTCATCAGGAAGCCTGCGTGCATCTCGACCGCACAATCCGCGCCATCCATGAGGCCGGAATGAAGGCCGCCGTGACCCTCAATCCCGCAACCCCGGTAGAGATGCTCGAGGATGTAATCGAGGAGCTCGAGATGGTGCTGATTATGTCTGTGAACCCCGGATTCGGAGGCCAGAAATTCATCAAAAACACCCTCAACAAGGTGCGCCGCCTGCGGGCTATGATCGAGCGCACCGGCTCCAAGGCCCTCATCGAGATTGACGGCGGTGTGACCGCAGAAACCGGAAAGGAACTTGCCGAAGCCGGAGCCGACGTGCTTGTAGCCGGCAGCTTTGTTTTCGGTTCATCCACCCCCGAGGACCGCATAAAAATACTTAAGGCGTTGTAACAGAAGCCTATATAAAATGCTTAAGGCGTTGTAACAAAAGCCTGAGCAATGCTTAAGGCGTTGTAACAGAAGCCTATATAAAAATGCTTAAGGCATTGTAATATATGAACGAAGAGTCTCTTAGCCAGCTTTATCTCAAGGATACGTCGTTTCAGGACCTTATGCAGCGGCGTGTGTTCAACGTGCTGCTGGTGGCCTCCCCCTACGACGCCTTCATGATGGAGGAGGATGGCCGCGTCGAGGAACAGCTCTACGACGAGTATGTGTCGCTGAACCTGTCGTCGCCCCCCCGAATCACCCGCGTGTCGCACATCTCCGAGGCTATGGCCGTGATGGCTCAGAAGAATTTCGACCTCGTGATCGCCATGCCCGGCATGGACATCAGCGAAACGTTCAACGGGGCCAAGGCAATCAAGAAGGACTATCAGAATGTGCCAATCGTGGTGCTTACCCCCTTCTCCAAGGAGGTATCGCGGCGCCTGAAATCCGAGGATTTCAGCGGCGTAGACTATGTGTTTTCCTGGCTCGGAAACGTCGACCTGCTGCTGGCCATCATCAAGCTTCTCGAGGACAAGATGAATGCCGAGCACGATGTGCTTGATGTCGGCGTGCAGATGATTCTGATGGTCGAAGACTCCGTGCGTTTCTATTCTTCGATACTCCCGCACCTATATAAATACCTGCTGAAGCAGAGTATGCTCTTCTCCACCGAAGCGCTCAACGAGCACGAAAAGATGCTCCGTATGCGCGGTCGTCCGAAGGTAATTCTCGCCCGCGACTACGAGGAGGCTATGCAACTTTACGCAAAATTCGCCGACAAGATGCTTGGCCTGATTACCGACGTCAGCTTCATGCACGAGGGGGTCAAGGACCAGCAGGCCGGTCTGGAATTTGCCCGCTATGTCCGCTCTCAGGACCCGTATCTCCCTATCATTGTGGAGTCTACGGAAACTGCTAATGCCGGAAAGGTGGAGGAGTTCAACGGTATTTTCCTCGACAAAACCTCCAAGAAACTCCCCGTAGATCTCGGCAAGGAGATCGCCCGTAACTTCGGTTTCGGCGATTTCGTGATGCGGAATCCCCGGGATGGCTCGGAGATCATGCGCATCAAGTCGCTCAACGAGATGCAGAAGCGGATGTTTGAGATTCCCGACGAAACGCTGCTGTATCACGCCTGCCGCAACGACATCTCGCGCTGGCTCTACTCCCGCGCGATGTTCCCCATAGCTGACATCATCAGGCAGCACCGCTTCCGCAACCTTTCGGAAGCTCCCGAGGTCAAGCAGCTCTTCTTCGACCTGATCGTGAAGTACCGCAAGATGAAAAACCGCGGCGTGGTGGCCGAATTCCGCAAGGACCGTTTCGACTATTACTCGAACTTCGCGCGCATCGGCAAAGGATCGCTCGGCGGCAAAGGTCGCGGCCTGGCGTTCATCGACTCAATCATCAAGAAGAACCCGGTCTGCGACAATTTCCACGGTGTGACGATTTCGATTCCCCGTACCGTGGTGATTTGTACCGATATCTTCGACGAGTTCATGGCCGACAACGACCTCTACCCGCTGGCGCTGTCGGACCGCTCCGACGAGGAAATCCTTGAAGCGTTTCTCAAGGGCCGACTTCCCGACCGGGTGCGCGACGACCTCTGTGCGCTGACCGAAGTTGTGGACCGGCCGCTGGCAATCCGTAGTTCGTCGCTGTTGGAAGATTCTCACTATCAGCCGTTTGCGGGTGTTTATTCTACGTATATGATTCCTCATGTCAAGGATGAGGACCAGATGCTCCGAATGCTCCGCGATGCCATCAAGGGTGTTTATGCTTCGGTGTTCTTCGCTGAATCAAAAGCCTATATGTCAGCGACTTCCAATGTTATCGACCAGGAAAAGATGGCGGTAATCATTCAGGAAGTTGTCGGCGACGACCACGACGGTTTCTATTTCCCGAGCTTCTCGGGTGTAGGCCGGTCGCTGAACTATTACCCGATCAACGACGAGAAAACCGAGGAGGGGGTGGCCCAGGTGGCCATCGGTCTCGGAAAATATATCGTCGACGGCGGTGTGGCGCTGCGGTTCAGCCCGCGTCACCCCGAGAAGGTGCTCCAGACATCTACCCTCGACATGGCGCTGCGCGACACCCAGCGGCAGCTTTACGCCCTCCCGTCCAACTCCCCGACGGAGGTTTTCAGGGTCGACGACGGTTTCAATATTATAAAGAAAAACGTGCAGGATTTCGCCAAATCCGATGCGCTGAAATATATGGTTTCGACCTTCAATATCAATGACGGTATGCTTTTTGATTCGCATATCGGCGTGGGGCGAAAGGTCGTTACGTTCGCTAACCTGTTACGCGACAATGTGTTCCCGCTGGCCACGACCGTAGATTTCATGCTGACGAAGGGTCAGGAAGCAATGCAGCGTCCGGTGGAAATCGAATTTGCCGGGACCATCGGCGACGACGGCCGGCTGAAAGGGCGAATCTACTGGCTGCAAATCCGTCCGATTATCGACCGCAAGGAGGATGTGGACGAAGCGCTGATGGAGCTTGACAACGCGCAATTGCTCCTACGGAGCGCCACAGCTCTCGGTCACGGCACCAACGACTCGGTTTCGACGGTGATTTATGTCCGCCCCGAGAAGTTCTCGTCGTTCAATAATCCCGCTATCGCTCAGGAGATTGCGAAACTTAACAGCGGTTTCGTGGAGTCGGGCGAAGGGTATGTGCTGATCGGTCCCGGACGCTGGGGCTCGTCGGACAATGCGCTCGGTATTCCGGTGAAATGGGCCGACATCTCCGGCGCCCGCCTGATTGTGGAATCGTCGCTGAGCAACTATCGCGTCGAACCCTCCCAGGGCACGCATTTCTTCCAGAATCTCACCTCATTCGGTGTGGGATATTTCACCGTAAATCCCTATGACGGAGAGGATTACTATGATGTGGAGTACCTGAATTCGCTCCCGGCCGAGTACGAAAGCGAGCACCTGAGGATGGTGCGTCTGAGCGGCCCGCTGACCATCGGCATTAACGGCAAAAAGGGGCACGGTGTAGTAGTCAAACCCTCCTGACCACAAAAATAATTGAAAATATTTCACGGGGAGTGCAAAAAATTGCGCTCCCCGTGGTGTGTATGTTTAATTATTTTTGTAAATTTGTAGCTTCAAGAGTGCAAATTTTTATATTCAGCCGACAATGCTATGTGGATTGCGGCTGGAGCTGAGAAATTCGTATTACCATGAGTTTATTCGTGAAATTCAAGAACGCCTTGGGGTTCGGGCCTCAGGACGATGATTATATTGACGATCAGGGCATTGACGCCACTGTGACCCCGATTCGCGAGCGTTTTCAGCGCCCCGCCGCGCCGGAACCGACACCGCTGACGGCCCCGAGTCCCGCCGCGCGGGAGGAAAAAACCGAAAAGGTCCCCTCGGCCGACGCCCCGGCCTCCGCGGCGCAGGATGAATCGGTTCAGGCTACTGTGATTTTCGACCGTGTGCTTGAAATCTTCAACGGTTCGCTTCCCGAATTTCTTGAGAAAAGCGTCGACCCGGCCAAGCAGCGCCAGCTGCTTTTCGAGGCTCTTGATGGCTCGACGAAGGACTATTTCAACCAGCTCGAACGCAATGTCGAGCGCCGCTTGCAGACTCGGTTCGAGGCTGACCGCTACCGGCTGCAGTCGCAGATCGACACCCTGAAGCAGCAGGCGCTGAAGGATGAGGAGGACACCTCTGCGGCCAAGACCCTGCAGCTCAGCGCCGAGCGCCAGAAGCGTGCGCTTTCCGAGCGTGTGCACGACCTTGAAAAGCAGCTTGCCTCGCTCGAGGCTGAAAATGAACAGTTTATCCTCGAAAACAAGACGATGGCCAACAAGCTCCGTCTTGCTTCCATCAGCGATTCCGGCGAGGCTGATTCTGCTGCCGCTAAGGAACTGATGGAGAAACTTGAAGCTGAAAAAAGCAAACTCGAGGCTGACAAAGCTGCATTGGAGGTTGAAAAAAGCAGGATTGAGGCTGAAAAGAGCAAGCAGTTTGCCGACCGTCAGACAATTCTCGCCGGAAAGGACGAGCTCGAAAAGGGGATTGGTGAACTTGAAATTCTTAAAGAAAAACTCGAAGCCGAACAGGCTGCAATCAATGCTGACCGTGAGGCTGTTGAGGCCGCCAAAAAGGGAACAGAAGATACAAAGGCCGCTATTGTCAAGGCCAGAGCTGAGGTTGAGGCTGCCAAGGCTGAGACTGATGCTGTCAGGGCTGAGGCTGTTGCTGCCAAGACCGAGGCGGAGGCGGCTAAGACGGAACTGGCCAGAGTAAAGGCCGAGGCCGAAGCTGCCAATGGCGAAATCTCAAAGTTCAAGGCATCGATTGAACAGGCCAAGCTTAAGGATGAACTGAGTCAGGCTATGGTTAACGACCTGAATAGTAAAGCTGTAGAGGCTCGCAAGGCCTTCACCCTCAAGGAGCGTGAGGTCGAGGAGCTGACACTCCGCGTGGCTGAATTGTCCGTCAAAAAGAAACAAGCTGATGCCAGATTAGTTGAAATTTCCGATCAGAAGGCTGACGTTGACGCCAAGTTGGCTGAAATCTCAGGACAGAAGGCAGACGTTGACGCCAAGTTGGCTGAAATCACTGCGCAGAAGGCTGATGTTGATGCCAGATTGGTTGAAATCACCGGACAGAAGGCTGACGCCGACGCCAAAGTTACTGACCTGAATTCCAAGATTGCCGGAATGTCGGCACAAATCAGAGATTTCGGGTCGTTGCTTTCCGAGAAAGATTCGCTGCTCTCCGAGAAGGAATCGGAGCTGAAGGCTGTCAGGGGCGAGCTTGTCGGAGCTAAGGAACAACTTCATATTTCCGAAGGAAAACTTGCTGAGGCTCAGGAGAATCTGAAGGTTGTCCGCGAGGTCGAGCAGCAGGTTTCAGAGCTGGAGACCGCTGCCCGTGCCAACGACGCCAGACTTCGCGCCGTGTCGGATGAACTGATGGAGAAAAACGAGCTCCTCAAAATCAAAGACACGGACTTAATCAATAAAAACACGTCGCTCCGGTTCAAGGACGAAACCATCAAACGTCTTGAGGATCAGACTGATTCGCTCCGCAAATCGATTGAAAATCTGACCTTCGAGAAGGAACAGACCGAGGCTGCCCTCCGTCAGGAAATCGAACGGCTGAAACAGCTGAAAGTTGTTGCGACGGCCGCTTCGCAGCCCGATATGCCCCCCGCAGCCGTTGTTATGTCGGAAGCGACCAAACCTGAAATCATTCCCGGAGTGAATGACGATCCGTTCGGAGGTCCTATGCCTGTGGGATTCCCTCAGGCGCCGTTCGGCAATACTTCCGGCTCAGTGATGCCTGACGATGAAGCGAAACTCGATAAACTTCCCATCGATGCTCCCTCGTCGGCTTCCGACACTCTGCCCGAGCTGTCGCTCGACTTTGTAAATTCCCGCAAGCCGGTGCCCGACAAGCCGAAGCGTCGCCGCGGCCGTCCGCCGAAAGCGGTTATCCCCGATGAACCCCCGGCCGACTATGTCGATATCAGTCCGGAGGCTGTCGCCAAAGCTCCCGGGAGCAGCAAGGATGAAGTCGCTTCCCTCTTTGTCGAAGATACCCCTTCCCCGGCTAAGGAGGACTCTGCTTCGCTCTTTGCCGACGATTCGGTTTCGCTCTTTAAAGATGAAGCTACTGCAAAAGCTGAAACTGCAGCAAAGGATGGAACCACAGCCAAAGATGGAGCAACAGTAAAGGATGAGACTCCGGAAGATGAGACTCCGTCGCTGTTTATGGACGATGAAGTTCCTGCCGAAAAGCCTTCGGGAGCAAAGACGGAGTCGGCTTATGAAGATCTCGGCATGCTCGACAGCACCGACTGGCTGATCTCCGAACCTGAACCCGAGCGTCCCTCCAAGCGTCAGCACAAGACCTCCAAGGCCCACGAGGACGAATTCGGATACAAGGAAATTCCACGTCAGGAACCGCCTGACTCCCCGGCCCAGATGCTTCTCTGGTAAAACTCCCTGCGATCGGATATAGTCCATTCAGATATTTTCTTGCAAAAATTCTTTAAACTTGAAATAACTTCATGATTAAGAATCAGATAAAAGCTGCCGGACTGGCTCTGACTGCCGCCGCAGCGCTCATCACGACCTCCGAAACCAACGCCGGCGCCAAAGTCGACGTCGAGGGTATTGCCAAATATGTCTACCCCGGCAACATTGCCGAAACACCCCGCAGTTTCACCTATCTGCCTGACGGTGAGAGCTATCTGCTGCTCAGCGACGACGGCAAATCCATCGAGCAGTTCGAAACCGCCACAGGCAAACTCATCGGTAAGATTTTCGACGCCACTCACACCCGCGAGAATTCCGTCGACGCCGTGAAGGACTTCGTCCTCTCGCCTGACGGGTCGAAGCTGCTTCTTTACACCGAAAAACATCCCGTCTACCGCCGCTCGTTCAAGGCCGACTGGTATGTCTTTGAAATCAAGCGCAATATCCTGCGCCCGCTCTCGGTGGAGTTCAAACTTCAGCAGTCGCCGCTGTTCTCGCCTGACAGCCGAATGGTGGCTTTCGTAGTTGACAACAATATTTATATCAAGAAGTTAGACTACGATTCGCAGGTTGCCGTGACCAAAGACGGCGTCATCGACAAACTCATAAACGGTATTCCTGACTGGACTTATGAGGAGGAATTTTCAACCTCCTGCTCTATGGCATGGGCTCCCGACAACTCCACCCTCTGCTATCTGAGCTACAACGAGGAGAAGGTGCCGAAGTTCTCCTTCTCGCTCTATCAGGGCTATTGCAACCCTTCCGACGAATATGCCTATTACCCCGGCACGTTCTCCTATAAATATCCCGTGGCCGGCCATCCGAACTCCGTCGTCACCCTCCACAGCTACGACGTCGATACCCGCAAAATCAAGGATATCGCTTTTTCCGACCCCTCGATAGAGTATATTCCCCGCATCGCTTATGGCGGTGCCTCCTCTGAACGGCTGATGGCCGTGACTCTCAACCGTGCGCAGAACCGCATGGAGATCTATGCTGTCAATCCCAAATCCACCGTCGTGAAGTCCATCCTGGTTGAAGAATCCAAGGCATGGCTTGAACCGGAGGTTTACGAAAATATCCACTGGGGTGCCGACAAGTTCGTGATTTTCTCCGGCCGTTCGGGTTGGAACCATCTCTACGAATACAGCTACGCCGGTCAGCCCCTGCGTCAGATTACCTCCGGCGATTATAACGTCACCGATTACTATGGCGCTGATATTCAGGGTAATGAATATTTCCAGTCCACTACCCAGCTGCTTGAAGGACAGGGCGACCGCGGTGCTCTCAGCCGTGTGATCCAGAAACTCGACCGCAAGGGGAAGCAGACCCTGCTCACTCCGGCAACCGGCTGGGCTTCAGCAACATTCGCCCCTGAAATGGGCTACTACGCAGTGAATTACAGCAACGCCACAACTCCGCCGAAGCACACCCTTTACAACTTGAAGGGGAAGGAACTCCGCACCCTCGTCGACAATGAGGAATATGCCCGGCGCTATTCCGGGCTGCCGCAAAAGGAATTCTTCACCATGCAGAGCGATGGCTATCAGCTGAATGGATATATGCTCAAGCCTGTGAACTTCAACGCCTCGAAGCGCTATCCGGTGATCATGTGGCAGTACAGCGGCCCCGGCTCGCAGGAGGTTTATGACCGCTGGCACATGGACTGGGACTATTACGCCGCCAAGAAAGGTTTCGTGGTAATCTGCGTCGACGGACGCGGTACCGGCGCCCGTTCGATGGCCTTCCGCGATGTGGTTTACAAGCAGTTGGGCTATTACGAGACCATCGACCAAATTGCTGCCGCAAACTACGCTGCGTCGCTCCCCTTCGTTGATCCCGACCGCATCGGCATCGCAGGCTGGAGCTATGGCGGCTACGAAACGCTTATGTCAGTGACACAGACCGGTGCTCCCTACAAAGCTGCCGTGGCGATTGCTCCGGTGACCTCCTGGCGTTACTACGATACGGTTTATGCTGAACGGTTTATGCTGACACCCGGTGAAAATGCCGACGCCTACAAGACCGGCGCCCCGATCAACCGTGCCGCGAATCTCGAATGTGACCTGCTCATCATGCACGGCACCTCCGACGATAACGTCCACCTGTCCAACACTATGGAGTTCGTCAGCCGCCTGCAGGAGGCCAATCGCGCCTGCGACATGCTGCTGTTCCCCTGCATGAACCATTCGATCAACGGCTGCAACGCCCGCGCTATGGTCTACGGCAGGATGATTGATTATTTTGTAACACATCTGTGATATATGCCGATAGCTATCTGATTGATAGGTATGGGATTATCTTTTTTTTAATTTCTTTTCGGGAAATTATTAAACGATTGCTGTAAAAGGTGTGTTTTAAGCTATGAAATTTGAATCAACGTAATGTTTCACGCAACTCAACGACGACAAGGAATGACCTCCGCCATTTTCGGAATGTGGCGCAACTGGATTATCTGCGTTGGCACCATGGCAGTGCTCTGCTTCGTGGCACCGTTGCTCGGCAGAGTCTGGTCCGCCCCTCTCTGTCTGTTGGGTTTCCTGTTCCTGAGAGTCGTTCAGCGGGTGCTTGGCAACGGCGATATCCCCAACTGCTCGCGCCTATTCAGTGTCTCGGAGGTCGTGCTGATGATTATGACCGTCGGGCTGGCTGCTGCCTACCTGATAGTGCAGCGCGGACCATCGTATGAGATTACCGGACAACCGTTCACCGAGCACGTGCCGTTCCTCCCGATTCTGGTTACGGCGCCGGTTACGGCCATTGTGTCGTTCTGTTTCCTCGCTCAGAAAAAGGAACCGCGGGTATGCCAGCTGTGCCATCTGCGCTACGGTAATGTTGTGGAGCACGGGTTTGTGGGGGTCCTTTACCGGCGTGAATGGCGCTATCAGACCAAACTGCTCGGCATAGCGTGTGTGCTGCTGGGCGTTGTCGACTGGAGCTACTATATCATTCATTATGTGAATGTCAACTTGAATAGGGCGGACTATTTCTTCTTCCTGTGGATGCCGATTCTGTTCTATTTTGTGTCGGTGATTTACCTCGGAATCAAATATTATTCGCTCTGGATGTACTATTGCCACAACGATGAGGGGCACCTGATAGAGAAGCCGAGTTCAACGACCGTGCGGTTCATGGTAATCTGCAGGGACCGTGTGCTGCTGGATATGTGTCAGACCGATCTGCATTTTGCCAACGGTCAGATTATCATGAGATTCGACACCCCGGCGTCGTATGTGCTGCCCTATGTCGACAGTTTTTCAGAACAGCAGGCCAGAAGTATGTTCGCCGAAAAGACCGGTATCGACAACGCCGAGGTGCGCGAGATGTTCTCGAGTCCTGACCGCGTCACTTACCGGAATATCTTCCATTTCTTCGCCTTCATCGACGATTTCGAAGAGATCGCCGAGTCCCGGCTTCAGGGGGAATGGCTCTCGCTCGGACAGCTGCGGCAGCTAATAGAGCAGCGGCTGATGGGGCGCGACATGAGTGGCGAGCTGAGCCGCATCTACCACGTGGCCATGGCCTGGAAAACCTACGACCGCGAAGGGAACCGTCTCTACAAAATCAAGCACTACCGTCCGACGTTCCGCCTGAAGGATATCCGCAACTGGGATGTCGATTACGACGATGAGGAATGGCTGAAAATCGGAGCTTTCAACGCCGACTCACCGCTGTTCCGCTTCCGCAAGATTTTCAACAGAATCGGGGAATGGATCAGTCGCAAAAGCCGCAACGATAACTTAGCGTCGCTATGAAAAGAATACTTGCCATTGTCGGACCGACCGCGACCGGCAAGACCGGATTTGCCGTAGCCACCGCCCGGATGGCTGACGGCGAGATTGTCAGCGGAGATTCCCGGCAGGTGTACTGCGGCATGGACCTGGGGACCGGCAAGGACCTCGGGGAGTACGGCGAGGTGCCGTATCATCTGATTGACATGGTTCCGGCCGGGACAAAATATAACCTTTTTCAGTATCTGGCGGATACTGACGCGGCTCTGGAGGATATATCGCGACGCGGAAAGCTCCCTGTGCTTTGCGGCGGCAGCGGTCTTTATGTGGAATCGCTGCTCAAAGGGCTGCGTCTGCCTCCTGTGCCTGAAAATCCGGAGTTGCGCAACCGATTGAAAGATAAGTCGCTGGAGGAATTGACCGGAATTCTTGCGGGGATGAAGACGCTCCACAACACCACCGATGTCGACACCGCTCAGCGGGCAATCCGCGCGATTGAAATTGAGGAATATTATCTCGCTCACCCCGATCTGGCGGTCGAAGCCAAGGTCGGAACGCCCCGCGAAGCTACGATTATCGGGGTCGACGTGGACCGCGAAGTGCGTCGTCAGCGCATCAGCCGACGGCTTGACTCGCGCCTGCGTGAGGGGATGCTCGATGAGGTCCGCCGGCTGCTCGACGATGGTGTCCCCCCCGAGAATCTGATATACTATGGTCTGGAGTATAAGTATCTTACAGAACATATCCTGGGCAAAACCACCTTCGATGAGATGCATCGGTTGCTTGAAATTGCCATACATCAGTTTGCCAAACGACAAATGACCTGGTTTCGCGGAATGGAGCGTCGTGGCTTCAAAATCCATTGGATTGACGGCACGCTGCCGCGCGAGGTTTTTGCCCGTGAAGCCCTGAGAATCTATAACGACGAGGCAGTCGCCGCCAAATGAAAAATCATGTTGGAAATACAGAATATGGTGTGTCGCGAGGTGTGACAGAACATGGTGTGTCGCGAGGTGTGAACTTCAGGATTGCCCTGCTTGTGATGGCTCTGCTCGGGGCTGTTAACCAGGCGTTTGCATTGGGCGGCGAGACTGTGATTGCACAAAAGCAACTCACTGCCGGAGATACTCTGACGGTTGATCTGAGCACCGGCAGTCCGGAACTTAAATTTGAAATTTGCGGGGCGTTTTCCAAAGTCCGCTCGGCAAAGGAGGGGAAACTGAAGGTCGTTTTTCTTGATGAGAACGGCGAGGTTGTTGAATCGGCGTCAGTGCTTCGTTCTGCCAAACTAATGGGTGAGGAAGATACAAAACTGACAGTGGACGAGAGGGTTGTGGCTGAGGGTGAGACTGTTATGGCTGAGGGAGAGACCGTTGTGGCTGAAAATTACAGTCATACGGATGGAATTTTTGCTCTCTGTTTCGCTTTTCAGCGCGATTTGACCTGCGAACTGCTCGCAGGGGTGGATGATTATCTGCACGTTCGTCAAACTTCGGTAGCTTCGCTTCCGCGGAAGGCAAAAATAACCGCTACGGAGTCGTTTATGGTATATGCCGTGAACCTTGATTTCGGTGTGGCAGTCTATGACCGATGCGCGTGGCCTTATCCCGATCGCAAACCGGAGGAGATGGAGGGAAACAGTGTGGTCGTATATAATTATCTGGACAATGAGGTGAACAATACCCGCGTTCTACGTGGCGGAGATTATTCGCTGGCCTTAATAGCTAATGGTACAGGCGGTTACAGCCTGTATTATCTCAGCGGGGCAGTTCAGCGCCGGGATGCCTGGCGTCCGGGAATGGCCAAGGGAGAGCTGAGCCCTACAATTTTCGAAAATCATTATGACCTGAGCTGGCGTGATGCCGATTTTGCCACTGATTTCGATGGGGCGTGGGCTGAATTGCTGGGGAACGGTGCGATTCTCGTCCTCCATTTTCCCCGGGAAGAAGCTGTTTTGAGATTTTTCCGCCAATAACTGTATGGCAATCTATGGCCGTTTTGGCACATGGAGTGTGAGTAGTCCCTGAATGGCTGTAAAAAATCCGCCAAGCAATAGCAGTTGCTCGGCGGATTTTGGGCTTCCTTTGTTTTTTAGGAAAATTGCTCTACAATAATCTCAGCAGACTTATGTCATTCAAATTCCGAATATTCAACGCCATTGAAGAAAATGGTCATGTTGAATTCGTCAAATCCCAAAGGAAGGGGATTGTCGAGTTTGCCAAGCTCTTCTTTGATTGTGGCTATCGGAGTATCTGTCTCAACATATGAAACACCCCCATAGGTGGCTAAAATCTTGCCGTCTTTAACCTCTCCGAGGTAATATATGGTTTCTGCCGGGAGATTGGTCCGCATCCAGTTTTCTGTTATCAAAACATGTGATTTGTCTATGGGCTCGATAGTCAGATCTCCCTGAAACCTGATTTTGTCTTTAGGTTCGTTTGAGGTCAGTCCCTTCTTATAGATTTCGGTGGGAATCGTTTCGTCCCATGTTCTGGTCACCGACTGCGATACATACGCCGGCTTGCCTTCGAACTCTATCTTATACCAGCCATCCAACTCTTCAAGACAGGGAAGGAGATCTCCTTTTGCCAAGGTGCCAACCTTAGCTGCAGAGGTCGAGGCTGATGCACGTAGATTTACGTTGCCTTTGACCGAGGCAACATACTGGGCATGCATGTTGAGTGTTGCAATGCATGCCATGAGGAGAAATGTGAAAATTGATTTCATAATGTCCCGGTTATTTTGTTGTTATTCCTTTGATTATCCAGCTTCCGTCGATAAAATCGAAAGATTCTACGCCGTCGGCCGCAGGGGATTCGAAGCCGAGTACATACCCGATTGTTTCGCCACCTTGGACTGCATCCCCCGTTTTCTCAGAGGTGATTCCCTGGATAGATTTTACCGGATATGTTTTCCCGGTTTTCGGGTCTTTTAGATGCACTTCAGGTCCAGAGCGGAGAAATGAAGTTGCGTATGGCTGGGTGTTTTCATATTCGAAAAAGAGATATGTCATCTTTCCATTGCTGCTGACAGCATCAATTCTCAGTTTGCCCTTTTGAAGTTCAAGTCCAAGATTTGTCGGGAAAACCGTATGGAATTCTGTTGCGGTTACCGGAGCCTTGTCAATCTCTATATCGTATAATCCAAAGGTGGATCTTACTGTCTTAACGCTTTCTGGAATCGGAGCGAAATAACATATTACATCTACGTCCTGCGGGCCATCCGTCTTGAAATCATACCGGTAAGGGTCTTTGGGAATGCCATTGCTGAAAAGCAGCGGATACTTGTGTCCAGTCGCCTCGTCGATGAGATAAGTATCAACATTCATTTTCTCAGACCATCCTGCCGAGGCATAATCTACATGATAATGAAGGGCAACTTCGGTCAGTTCGCTGATTCGTTTGATGCCTTTAAGAGTCCAGTGGTCATTGTTGTAGACACTCTTATGAGGCACGGGTGTTTTGTAAACCTTGTCGTCGAAGAAGTCGGCCTTAGCTGTAAAAGCCGGCAAGATTAAACATAAGGTAAGAAAAAGAAGTAACTTGCGCATGGTGGTTCTTATTTAAATCTTTCGAGATACCACTTCCCGTCGACCTTCTCAAGGATAACCCTTGAAGGGTATTCGCCGTCAAATTCCATGTCGGCGCTTTTAGAATTTTCCGAGAGTTCCGCACCGGTAAACTCTTCAGTAGCTTTTACGAAGGTACGCTCTTTTTTCTCATAGACTTTGTCGGATTTGTTCTCCGCAGCAATCGCCGACATCTGGTCGCATTGTTTGAGCAGGTGAGTGTTGGTTGGAGCAACAAGTGCTTTCATCCCTTCGTAGTCTTTTGTGTCATAACATTCGAGCGCAGCTACAGCTACACTTTGAGGATCGTTGTGGTCCACACTCTTCGAACCACAGGCCGTCAGGAAGCAAACTGCCATAAAGGCCCATGCCGCAAATTTAAAAACCGATTTTATCATGTAGATACGGTATTAGGGGCGCTTGGCTCAAAACGACAAGACAAAAAGAAAACGTGAGCCAACTATGCCACGTCGTAGTTTGAAGGTCCTGAGATAACCTGTGAGCAGATGTAACAATAGCAGCCCACGTTATACGCGTGAGAACCACTATGCTTTTCCTTGCTCTGTTTATGAATTTCTCAGGTTCTCAAACTACAAGATAAGCATAACGCTTCTTATTTTGCTAAAATGCAGGGACTGACTTATGCCTGTCCAATTGCAAAGTTAATAAATTTTTCTCAATGTGTTGCCATTCACAGCCCAGAATCTTTGGAAAAATTTCGCAAAAGAATCGAATTAAATTTAACTAACACTCCCTCAAAATTCTAAAATCAGGCCTTCGTTTTTCGATTTTTTCCAATTAATTCGTACACCGTACGAGTACACTGCTGAATCCGGAATTAGTTATATTACAATTAATTATATGCAATAAAAGAAGATAATGTATGGCCCTTTTGGCACGTGGAGTGGAGTATTCAGGGCCCTGAGCGGGTGTAAAAAATCTCTTAATTGAGGATTAATGGCGTAATTTTCTCTGTAACAGTGTCGTAGGAGATGGCACTGTCGAGGAAATGCACCTGGTATATGCCGGCGTTCCAACTGACGGAATAGACGGAATTGAGGTTGTCGGCATCGACGATGTAGGAGTAGAGGGTGCTCGGGAGTTTGTCGTAAAGGAACTGCGTAGGGATGGTTTCGCCGTTGCCGTTAACGGAAATCCAGACATGTTCTGCGTTGAAGATGATTGTCGCGGAGTGGTCGAGGTTGACGGTGTATGTGCCGCCGGATTCATTGTAGCTGGCCACGCTCTGGCCGGGGTAATATTCGCTGAGGAAGGATTGAATATCGCGTGGAAGGTTGTTGAAGTCATCGTTATCGCTGCAACTGCTGAAAATCAGCAGGCCGAGGAGGGCTATGATGGCGATGATTCCTCCTTTGACGGCGCCGCGGGACATCCCCCGCAGGAAGACGGCGGTGTTGGATTTATTGGATTTGCGGATCATAAGTTGAAACTCGAAAAAAAGTTATTTCTGAGTTTTCAACAAATTATGGCGAGGGTTGGTTCGACACCGATGGGAAGGTCTTATCAGAAATAGAAGCGATGGGCTGACAGGGACAGGGAGGCGGCGGTGGAGGGATCGATCCGACGGACGGCGATCAGACCGGGATTCTCATAAAGGGGAGAGGCGGGATCAAGAGAGCTGATGCGCACGCGCGCCGAGGAGTGGATGTAGGTGGAACCTCCCATCGAGATGGCTACATGGGTGATTTTGCCGGTTTTGGTGTTGCCGAAGAAGAGCAGATCGCCGGCAAGGAATTCCGAGGGGTTGGATTTGTCGATTTTCTGGCCGACGGCAACCTGCTGCGAGGCGTCGCGCGGCATCATGATTCCCTGATTGTAAGCGCAGATCTGCACAAGCCCGGAGCAGTCCATCCCTTTCAGCGAGGTTCCGCCCCACACGTATGGCGCTCCCATGAAACGCTGGGCGTAGACAGGCATTTTTGCCGGGTCGAAGGTCTGCGATGCCCATTTTTCGAGGGGCATGGCAAGTTTTAACCTCAGGTAACCTTCCCGGCCATCGGGGAGTGCGACTCTCAGGAAGTTGTCGCCCTGTTTGTCGTCGGGGAGAACGGTCAGGATTGATCCGCTGACAAGGTCTGTGACCCGGTCGGCATCCTTAGAGGGGGATGCAAGGAGGTAGACGGTGCGGTCGGTGCAGACTGCAACTCGCTGTGAATGACGCCAGTGCGCCATGTCGGAGTCGCTGAGCCCCTGCAGGGTGTTGCTGCGGACGAAGCCTTCATATCCCTCGGGTGTGCGTACTTTCCACCAGTCGCCGTCGGCCGAAAGAACCTTCAGCGGGGTTCCCATCACCACCTGCGACACCTGTTCGGCGGAGTGGCGTCCCTGACTGCGGAGGCTCGTGACGGAAATTTTGGGCAGCGCCCATGACTGAGCCACGGCGGGGAGAGTCAGACATATTGCAAGAAGGGGAAAGAGGAAAAATCGGAGGGCTTTGAGCATGGCGTGCGGAAGGTTTGGATAAATGACGGCCCGGGATAAAGTGGCGCCGGGAGTAGGAGCTGGAAAAATATAATGCCGCTCAGCGCCCTGACGCGGGAAGCCAAGCGGCATTTAGGGGGTATGGATTATTTGGACAGTGTGGCGATAACCTCCTTGATATCAGCGGCTAACGCGTCGGCTTCCTCCATAGTGTGGGCTTCGGCGTAGATGCGGATAATCGGTTCGGTGTTGGATTTGCGCAGGTGGACCCATGAGTCGGCGAAGTCGATTTTCACGCCGTCGATGTCGGTGATTTTCTCGGAAGCATAGCGCTCCTTTACGGCCTGAAGGATGGCGTCGACATCGATCTGCGGGGTGAGCTGCACCTTGTTTTTGGCGATGGCATACTGCGGCAGGGCGGCTTTGATTTCAGAAACTTTCTTGCCGGACTTTGCCATAAGGGTGAGGAACAGGGCGACTCCGACGAGGGCATCGCGGCCGTAGTGGATTGCGGGGTAGATGATTCCGCCGTTGCCTTCGCCGCCGATAACGGCGCCGGTCTCCTTCATTTTGGTGACGACGTTCACTTCACCTACGGCGGCAGCCTGATAGGTGCAGCCATGCTTTTCGGTGACGTCGCGCAGTCCGCGTGAGCTGGAGAGGTTCGAGACGGTCGAGCCGGGGGTGTGGGCCAGAACGTAGTCGGCGATGGCGATGAGGGTGTTTTCCTCGATGAACATTTCGCCGTTCTCCATGACGATTGCCAGTCGGTCAACGTCGGGGTCCACGACGAAAGCCACGTCGGCGTTCCCCTGCTTCATCAGGTCGGAAATCTGGGTGAGGTTTTCGGGGATAGGTTCGGGGGTGTGGGCGAATTTGCCGGTGGCCTCGCAGTTGAGTTCGATGATGTTGCGGACACCGAGGGCGCGGAGGAGCTGGGGAATTACAATACCGCCCACGGAGTTGACGGCGTCGACGGCAACGTTGAAGTTTGCGTCGGCAATTGCTTTGGTATCAACGAGATCCAGCGCGAGGACCTGGTCGATGTGGTGGCGGTTCCAGGTGGTGTTCTTGGCTTCGTGGCCGAGACTGTCGACTTCGGCGAAGGTGTATTCGTCGGCAGCGGCGATGCGGAGCACCTCTTTTCCTTCGGCGTCGTTGAGGAATTCACCCTTTTCGTTGAGGAGTTTCAGGGCGTTCCACTGCCGGGGGTTATGGGAGGCGGTGAGGATGATGCCGCCGCAGGCATTTTCGCCGACCACGGCCAGCTCGGTGGTGGGGGTGGAGGCCAGGCCGATGTTCACCACGTCGAAGCCCATGGCGCAGAGGGTCGAAACAACGAGCCCCTCGACCATCTTACCCGAAAGGCGGGCGTCGCGGCCTACAACGATGACGTTGGAGGTTTTGGTGGTGGTTTTGCGGATGAGTGTTGCGTAAGCAGCGGTGAATTTCACCACATCGACGGGGCTGAGTCCGTCGCCGGCCTTGCCGCCGATAGTGCCGCGGATGCCGGAAATAGATTTGATAAGTGACATTCAGTAGAGTGTTTGTCGGTCGGGCTATTCCGTTGAGGATCAGTCGCTGACTGCTTCGAAATAGCGGACGTTGTAAAGATAAGGGATTACCTGGGAAATTTCGCTGGAGAGACCGAGCTGCGATTTGATGACGAGGTTTACCTCACATTCGTAGCCGAGGAAGTCGATGGGGCGCTGCAGGCCGGAACCCCACTGCGAGGAGCTGCTGAGGGTGTAATTGCCGTAGCGGAACGAGGAGTTGCCCGAGAGCATGTTCTCGGAATTGCCCTGACCTGAGCCGAGTTCGCCGGTAGCGGCATACTCGGTGAGGCTGTAGCGGGTGAAGCGGAAGAACACCTGAGCGTCGGCCTTCACGCGTTTGTCGGAACCGGGGTTGAGTACCTGCATGTAGACGTTATTATCCTCATCCACAAGGTAATAGGGTGCATTCGGACCGACCTCGAAAACGGAGTCTTCGGGAATCTCAAGATACACATTCTGATCGGCCAGGAAGGCGTTGACCGCTTTGGTTTCGTCGGAGAGGAGTTCGGCGTAGCTTTTGGTGTCGGAGCATGCCGAGAAAAAGAGGCAGAGGGCACCTGCTGCGGCAGCGAGATATGTCTTTAAAAGTGTCATCGTTTGGAATTTTGAATCAGGAGAGGATTTATTTTTGAGCCTGTCCGGCGACCGCGGGGAGGTATTTGTCGAACTCGGGCATCGCCTTTTTCAGCGTTTCAACGGCCTCTTCGAGGGTGCCGTAAAATTCGCCGCCGGCAGCGTTGAGGTGACCGCCGCCGTTGAAAAATTGCGAGCACATAAGGTTGACGGGGAAGTCCCCCTTGCTGCGCATGGAAATCTTGATGTAGTCGGCCTCCTCGCGCAGGAATACCGAGTAGGTTACGTCGGGGCAGGTCAGCGGTTTGTTGACCAGATCTTCGGTGTCACCCTTCTGGTAGTGGTAATGGTTGAGCTCGTCGCGGGTCAGGGTAATCATAGCCGCGCGGTGCCCGGAGAAGTACTCCATGCGTTCGCAGAGCGCGAATCCATTGAGCATCAGGCGGTTGATTGAATTTGTGAAGTATGCAGTGCGGTAGATTTCGTCCTTGTTTATACCCTTCTCGATCAGCCGGGCGATAATCTGGTAGAGTTTGGGGTCGTTGGAGTTGTAGGAAAAATTGCCTGTGTCGGTCATCATGCCGGTGTAGATGCAGGTGGCTGCCTCCTTGTCGATAGCGGCTTCCAGTCCGAGAGCTTCGAGCACCAGATATATCAGGGCAGAGGTGGAGGAGATGTCGGGGTGCGAAATCACGATGTCCGGAAAGTCGGAGGGGTCGAGATGATGGTCGATCATCACCTTTTTTGCCTTCGAGGCCAGGAGCCATGGCGCCACGAGGTCCACGCGCTTGGAGTCGTTGTAGTCGAGGCAGAAAATCAGGTCGGCGTCGGCCAGGTCGCGTTTGGCGAACTCCTCGAAGCGGCTGAAAACCTCGATGTGGTCGGCACCCGGGAGGAACATCAGATATTTCGGGGGAGTGTCGGGCGTGATGAACCGGGCGTCCTTGCTGAGGTTCCGGAGGACGCGCTGCAGACCGAGCGACGATCCCATGGCATCACCGTCGGGCGAGATGTGGCAAGTGATCACAATCTTCCGGGCCTGCTGGATGAGCGACCGGAGGTTGCGGATTGTGTTTTGCGATATGAAATTTTTAGGCATCAGCATAATCAGCTACAAAGTTACGGAAAAATGCTGAAACTGCCGCAATCGGGGCCTTTAAAAATTTCTAATCCGCGAATTTTCCGGGATTTTCGGAGATAGTATTGATAATAAAGTGGCGGCTTTGGCGGAGGATTCCTCGAATTCATCGGCGGGAACGGAATCGGGTGTGATGCCGCCGCCGGCGTGCAGGAGGCTGCGGCCGGTGCCGTCGGTGGCGATCTGGGCTGAGCGGAGGTTGACGAAGGCGTCGAAACGGTCGGGGGTCCTTACGGCAATAAAACCGCCGTAGCAGCGTCGGGAACCCTTTTCGTAGGTTGTGATGTCGCGGATGGCGTCGTCGGTTGGAGTGCCGCAGAGCGCCGGGGTCGGGTTGATGTTGTCGATGATCGTTTTAATCGCCTGAGGGTCAAGGGAATTGAAGCGACCGCCGATATGGCGGCAGATATGCTGGATTTTGCCGTAATTAACCGTTTCAGGCTCCGAAATCGTGTATTCAAGCCCTATTGCCTTGAAGCACGAGGCGAAGAAATTGACCACGAAGTTGTTTTCGCGGATATTTTTTTCGTCCCAGGGTTGGGTCACGGTATGCTTATCGGGTCTTCCTCCGGAACCGGATTCTTCCCCTGACCCGGATTCTTCACTGGTGGCTTGGGGAGTCGGGCGCGTTCCGGCTAAAGCCATGGTCCGGAATGTTCCGTGAACGAGGTCGGCGGAGAGGAGTATTTCGGGGGTGGAGCCGAGCCAGCACCCCGTGGACGGGTGATAATAGAGGAAGCCGAAGGTGTCCGGGAAACGGTCGAAGAGGGTTTCGGCGGCATCGGAAATGTCAAGGTCCGGATTTCGGGCGGCGATGATTCGGGAGAAGACGGTTTTGCCGTTGCGCCGACGGCAGTTGCTGATGACGGCTTTCACCGCCTCGAGATAGTTCTCTTTCGTCAGAACCTGATCCTGGGCGAAATCAGCGTCGGCATCCGGCTTTGGGATGGGGGTAATTTCGGCTTTCAAAAACTCTTGTGGCGGAATCATGTCCCTGATGACCAGACGGTTTTCGTAAGGTTCCAGCCACGGTCCGATTTCAAAAACAAGATCTGAAGCCGGCATTGACTGGCGCCCGTCATCGGCTAAAAAACGTAGCTCTGTGCTTCCCGGAAAACGGAAGCAAGCAAAAGGCACTCCTCGGGAGAGCGCCTTTCGGATAGCTGTTTTGATTGCCGGGGTAAACATATTATATCGGTTCGGCGAATTATATCGGTTCGACGATTTATACAGGTTCAGCGATGAGCTCGAAGGGGAGGGCTTCAAGGATTTTTACGCTGACGATGTCGCCCGGTTTGAGGTCGCGGTTCTTGCGGACCATCACCTCGGGATCGACCTCGGGGGAATCGAATTCGGTTCGCCCGACATAGAATTCCTCCTCCTCGGAGTCGATAAGTACGTCGAAGGTTTTGCCGACTTTTTCCTGCTGGATTTCGAGGGAAATTTCCTCCTGAAGGGCCATAAGGCGGTCGAGACGTTGCTGTTTGACCTCTTCGGGGATTGCGTCGGGGAGATTTTCGGCGGCGTAAGTGCCCTCCTCCTCGCAATAGGCGAAGGCGCCCATGCGTTCGAAACGCTGCTCGCGCACGAAGTCGAGCAGCTGCTGGAAATCCTCCTCGGTTTCGCCCGGGAAGCCGACCATCAGGGTGGTGCGGATATGGATGCCGGGGACCTCCCGGCGTATGCGGTCAAGCAGTTCGCGGGTCTCGGCGGCGGTGATGTGGCGGCGCATGGCCGTCAGTACGTTGTCGGAGATGTGCTGGAGGGCGATGTCGAGATAACGGCACACGTTCGGACGGCGCCGCATCACCTCGAGTACGTCGTAAGGGAACTCGGCGGGATAGGCGTAATGGAGGCGGATCCGTTCGATTCCCTCGACGTCGGCCATGCGGTCAATCAGCTCTGCAAGAGCCAATTTGCCATACAAATCTTTGCCATAGCTCGATAAATCCTGGGCAATGACATTCAGCTCCCAGACTCCGGCGGCGGCGAGTTTGCGGGCCTCATCCAGAATCTCTTCGATGGGGCGGGAATGATGGCGTCCGGTAATCAGCGGAATGGCGCAAAAGGCGCAGAAACGGTTGCAACCCTCCGAAATCTTGAGGTATGCGAAGTGCGACGGTGTGGTGATTTTGCGGTCGTAGGGGCGCTCGCGCTTCTCGGACTGCAGCATATCATCTACGAGGCCGTCCCAGTCGAATTTGCCGTAAAACCGGTCGACTTCGGGAATCTCCTGCTTCAGCTCCTCTCGGTAACGTTCGGAAAGACAGCCCATTACATAGAGCTGCCGGAGGTCGCCGCTGCGCTTGGCCCCGCAGAACTCCAGGATGGTGTTGACGGATTCCTCCTTGGCGTCGCCGATGAAGCCGCAGGTGTTGATGATGACTACGTCGGTCGGCTTCTCGGACTGGTGATAGGCCTCGAAACCGGCGTCGGAGAGCATCTTCAGCACCCGTTCGGAATCTACGAGGTTCTTGGAGCAGCCGAGAGTGATGACGTTGACCGTTGTAACTTTCTTTGCCACAGCTGCTTATTTAAGTTCTTTCTCGCCGAAAAGCGATTTCACGAAGGCCTCCTTGTGGAACACCTGGAGGTCGTTGATGCCTTCGCCGAGACCGATATATTTCACGGGAATCTTGAACTGGTCGGAGATGCCGATTACGACGCCACCTTTAGCGGTGCCGTCCAGCTTGGTGATTGCCAGCTCGTTGACGGAAGTGGCGGCCACAAACTGGCGGGCCTGCTCGAAGGCGTTCTGTCCGGTGGAACCGTCGAGAACCAGGAGCACTTCGTGGGGGGCGTCGGGCACGATTTTCTGCATGACGTTGCGGATTTTGGTCAGCTCGTCCATCAGCCCCTTCTTGTTGTGCAGACGTCCGGCGGTGTCGATGATCACCACGTCGATGTCGTTGGCTTTGGCCGACTGCAGGGTGTCGAAAGCCACGGCGGCGGGGTCGGCGCCGAGTTTCTGCTTCACTACGGGGACTCCGGCACGTTCGCCCCAGATGTCGAGCTGCTCTACGGCGGCGGCGCGGAAGGTGTCGGCAGCCCCGAGCATCACTTTGTTTCCGGCGGCTTTGAAACGCGCGGCGAGTTTGCCGATAGTGGTGGTCTTGCCGACGCCGTTGACGCCCACCACCATGATTACATGGGGCTTATGTGTCTTGGGTACGGTGAAGTCTTCTTCGGTAGACTCGTTGTTGTTCTCGGCAAGCATCTCGCAGATTTCTTCGCAGAGAAGGTTGTTGAGTTCCGAAGAGTTGACATATTTGTCGCGGGCAACGCGTTTTTCGATGCGGTCGATAATCTTCAGGGTGGTGTCGACGCCGACGTCTGAGGTCACGAACACCTCCTCGAGGTTGTCGAGCACTTCGTCGTCGATCTTCGATTTACCTGCGATTGCGTGGGTGAGTTTCGAGAAAAAGCCCTGTTTGGTGCGGTCAAGACCGTTGTCGAGGGTTTGTTTCTCCTCCTTTGAGAAAAGTTTTTTGAAAAATCCCATTGGATATTTTGGAGTTATTATTAGCTTAGATTTCGCCGACAATCTCGTTGATGTCGCGGACGCCATGGCGCACGCACCAGTCTGAAATCCAGTCGATTGCCTCGACGGTGACAGCCGGGTTGATGAAATTGGCGGTGCCGATTTCAACGGCGCGGGCTCCGGCGAGCATGAATTCGATGACGTCGCGGCCGCATGAGATGCCTCCGAGGCCGACAACCGGAATCTTCACGGCTTTGGCGGTCTGCCAGACCATCCGGACTGCTACGGGGCGCACGGCTGCGCCGGAGAGTCCGCCGGTGATGGTGGAGAGGCAGGGGCGGCGGCGTTCTACATCTACGGCCATGCCCATCAGGGTGTTGATGAGCGACACTGAGTCGGCACCTTCGGCTTCAACCGCTTTTGCGATGTCGGCGATGGAGGTTACATTGGGTGAGAGCTTTACAATCAGGGTCTTAGGCCAGGCTTTGCGGACTGCGGCGGTGACCGAGGCGGCTCCGTCGCAGGTGGTGCCGAAGGCCATGCCCCCTTGCTTGACGTTGGGGCAGGAGATGTTGACCTCGATGGCGGGAATACCTTCAAGCGGAGCAAGTTTCTCGGCAACAGCTTCGTAATCAGCGATTTTAGCACCGGAAACATTGACTAAGATGTTGGTTTTCAGGTCCTTGATGCGGGGGTAGATTTCGGATATGAAATGATCCACCCCTTTGTTCTGGAGGCCGACGGCGTTGAGCATCCCTGAAGGCGTTTCGGCCATGCGGGGGTAGGGGTTACCTTCGCGCGGCTCGAGGGTGGTACCCTTGACGATGAAACCGCCGAGCTTTTCGAGGTCGATGAAGTCGGCAAACTCCTCGCCGAAACCGAAGGTCCCGGAGGCGGTCATCACGGGGTTCTTGAGCTTCATTCCCGCGATTTCAACGGCCAGCGAAGGGGATATATGTTTGTCTGATTCGAGATTCATAGGAAAGCGTTTACAGGAAAACGTTAAAAAATCCCAAAGAAATTCCTGAAGGAGTTAAAGGTCCCAGAGGAGCAGGTCGGTGTTGAACACAGGGCCGTCGACACAGGCGCGGAGATTCCCTTTGAGCGTGGGTTCCACGCAGCAGAGGCAGGCGCCGAGGCCGCAGGCCATCAGGTTTTCGAGCGAAACTTCGCAGGGTGTCCCGGCGGCTTTCGCTTTTTTGGCCACACCGACCATCATCGGCTTTGGTCCGCAGCAGCAGATCAGGTCGAATTTCCGGTTGAAAACGGAGTGGTCGGCGGCGTAGCCTTTTTCGCCAGCCGAACCGTCGTCGGTGGCGAGCTCCACATTACCGATTGCGCGGAACTCATTGAGCAGCAGCAGTTCGGATTCGGTGCGGGCCGCCAGCAGGAACGTCGGCTGGCTGCCGGCTTCCTTCAGTCTCTTGCCGAAAAAGAGCAGCGGGGCTACGCCGACGCCACCTCCGGCAAGCAGTACCGACTTCCCGGCTTCGGGAATGGAGAACTCATGGCCGAGCGGTCCGACGATGTTGACCGTGGAGCCCACGGGGAGGTCGCAGAGATGCTCGGAGCCTTCGCCGGCGCGGCGGATCAGCAGGGTCAGCTGCGCGGTCGCCGGGTCGTAATCGCAGATTGAAATCGGACGGCGGAGATATGTGGCGGGGGAGTTGTCGACTTTCACCTCAACAAACTGCCCGGGGAGCACCGCGAAGGTGTCCTCGGGAGTGGCAGACTGTGGGGGCAGCTGCAGCAGGAGCATGGTATAACGCTCCGACAGCCGGCGGTTCTCCTTGATGATGGTGTCGAGAAGATGTTTCATTTGAATCAGAAGTAGTAGGCGGCGGTGACGGTCCAGAAGCGGTTCTTCATGTCGCCGAGGTTGGTGCCGTAGAGGGCATCGCCGCTCGAGGCTGCGTTGTTGAGACCGAGACCGTAGGAGGCGTGGAGCTGCAGGTGGTTGACCAGAACTAAACCGAAACCGAAGTTCCAGGCGAAGTCGAACTTCTTCTTGGTCAGCGCGTTGTCGGCGTTTTCCTTGGAGAGAAGGAACGAGAAGTCAGGACCGGTGGTGAGGAACGGAGTCACGAACTTGCCGATTACGGGGAGACCGAAGTCGTAGCGGAGGTTGATGGGGATTTCGATATAGTTGGTGTTGACGTTGTATTTCTGGTAGGTATATTGTCCGGGATTGGAGGTTTCAATTTCCTCCTGAACACTGACGCTGCGGCGGGTGAACATCAGGGATGCGTCGAAGCCGAGGTTGACAACGGGGACGGTGAACTTGGTGGTCAGACCGGCGGTGAAGCCGCAGCGATTGCTTGAGTCGAACATGTCTTCGCTGAATTTGAAGGAGTTGACGGTGACACCGCCCTTGACACCCCATTGGAAGCCACCGGCGGTGGCAGGGGTATAAAGGCCGAACAGAGTGCCGAAGAACAATACAGCGGCAAGAAGTTTGGTTGCTTTCATAAGTATAGTGGAATGTAAATAATTGCAAATTTACGCTTTTTTTCGCAAAATACCGCATAATCAGGCGGAAAAATAGCGGAGATAAGCAGCTTTAGTTTGCGGCGGGTATATGGGAGGG